>SKFS01000146.1 GCA_007117885.1 Candidatus Izemoplasma sp. | reverse complement strand
TCACGTTAGAACGTTTAAATCAACAACGCCATGTACCGATTAAGGATGTCATTATCGGTCCAAAGCAAACCGCCATCGATGAACGTGAGATGATCACGAAGATTTCCCTACCGATTTTGAAATACACCCACACATCATGGGTGAAAGTTGGGGGACGAAGAGCCGATGCCATCAGCAAAGTTTCCTTTGCGGGACTTGCCAATATAGAAGCAGGGGTAATCAAGGATTTGCGGATAGCACTGGGTGCGGTGAATGCGACAGTTGTGAGGGAGCGAACAATTGAAGAGCGGCTTATTGGGAAAACCGTTGATGACCTTGACACTGTTCTCGAAGAAGTCGTTCAAGCGTATCGCCCTTTCATTCAACCGATTGATGATCAACGATCCAACGCAATATATCGTAAAAACGTATCATTAGGATTAATTGAAGCGTTTCTTAAGTCATTAAAGAAAGGATGATTGTATGCGTCATCTTAACGTAGCGAGAGGATTGATTCCTGCACAAAAAGTTTTTAAGAATGCCCAACTAATCAATGTTTTAAGTGGGACCATCGAAACGGTTGATATCGCGATCGAAAAGGGTATTGTAGTAGGAGTAGGTGAGTATCAAGGCAACCAAGAAATCGACTTACAAGGCGCCTATGTTGCGCCAGGGTTAATCGATGGCCATGTGCACATTGAATCATCGATGTTGACACCGCCAGAGTTTTCTAAAATTGTCGTACCTAAAGGGACAACAACGGTGATTGCCGATCCGCATGAAATCGCCAATGTAAGTGGCTTAGAAGGGATTGAATATCTTTTAAAAAGCAGTGAAAATATTCCTTTAAACGTCTATATGATGGCACCATCATGTGTACCCGCTACTTCCTTGGAAAACGCCGGTGCAACGATTGATCTTAAGGATATAGTTCACTTAAAAAACCATCCGCGTGTGCTTGGTTTAGGTGAAGTCATGGATTACCCTGCGGTGTTAAACGGCGAAAAGGGAATCCACGACAAAATTGATGCAATGCAAGGGCGGCCGATTGACGGCCATGCACCCGATATGATGGGAAAAGACTTGAATGCGTATATTTTAGCAGGTGTTCAAACTGATCATGAAAGTACGCAATTAGCCTCGCTTGAGGAACGCGTTAAACGCGGAATGTATGTCCATTTGCGTGAGGGTTCTGCAACGCGTAACGTGAGAACTTTATTAGAGGGCGTTACACCTTTAAACCACCATCGTCTGCTTTTTTGCACTGATGACAAACACCCTGAAGATATTGTTAAAGAAGGGCATATTAACCACAATATTAATCTTGCGATCAATGCCGGCATTGATCCGATTATCGCATTTAGGATGGCCACGTTAAATGTTGCGCAGTGCTATCGACTCAAACATTTAGGGGCAATTGCACCAGGTTATCAAGCGGATTTCATCGTTTTTGATGACATAAAGAACGTTCACCCAAAAGCAGTCTATTTTAAAGGTGAACGGGTTGCACAAGATGATAAGCCGCTTTATGAAACGCAGTCAGTGTTAAACGATGCGGTGATGCACAGCGTCCATGTTGATCTTGAAGCCTTGGATTTTTCCTTGCCTTTAAAAGACCATGAAGTGCGTGTCATTGGTCTTATCGAAAACAATATCACGACACGCGTATTGAAACGAACTGTTCAAATTGAACACGGTGTGTACAAAAATGATCCCGAGCAGGATATTTTAAAACTCGCTGTCATTGAGCGACATAAAAATACCAAGAACATAGGACTTGGACTCGTTGAAGGGTACGGGATTCAAAACGGTGCTGTGGCTTTAAGCATTGCTCATGACTCCCATAATATTATTGTGATTGGCGATTCCGATAAAGCCATGAAGCTTGCAGTTGAAAAACTTGTTGAGATTCAAGGGGGTATTGTGGTTGTACAAAATCACCAAGTGATTGACTCGCTGGCATTAGAAGTCAGTGGTATTATGACAAATGCAAAAGCCCTTGATGTACAAGAAGCGATCCTGCGCATGGCAGCAAAGATTGAAGCCATGGGACTATCGGATAAAATTGATGATCCTTTTATTACTCTCGCATTTTTAGCGCTACCGGTTATTCCAGAACTAAAGCTGACGGATACAGGACTCTTTGATGTAAACCGGTTTGAAAAAGTACCTATGGAATGGAATGAACCCGAATGAATTATGTAAAACATGCACGGTGTACACTTTGCAATACTACCCTCCCTGTCACAAAAGGCATAACCACCTGTCCGACGTGTCAAGATAAAGGTATCCTTGAAATTGAGTACGATTATGAGCGAATGAAAGAAGAAGTCACACTCGATTATTTTAAAAACCAACACGACCCGACCATGTGGCGTTACAAGCCGATGATGAGTATCGACAGTGATCATTACCTTAAAACGTTACCGATTGGTGGCACACCGCTAATCCATGCACAGCGACTTGCGAATGATTTGGGACTTAAGCAACTTCATATTAAAGATGAAGGGATGAATCCAACAGGCTCCTTAAAAGATCGAGCCAGTGCTGTTGCGGTCGTTAAAGCGTGTGAAGAAAACCATCGCACTGTCGCTTGTAGTTCAACGGGAAATGCCGCTTCGAGTTTAGCGGGAAATGCCGCAAAGCTTGGTTTAAAAGCGATGATTTTTGTCCCCGAACGGGCCCCGCTTGGAAAGCTTCGACAACTTTCAATTTACGGTGCCAACGTTTTTAAAGTACGTGGCGATTATAAAGCAACCTTTACGCTATCAAAAGAAGCTATTGACACGTACCATTGGTACAATCGAAATGCCGCAATCAATCCTCATTTAGTTGAAGGAAAGAAAACAGTGGCTTATGAAATTGCGGAGCATTTTGGCTTTAAGGTACCGGATTGGGTTGTGGTTTCAGTTGGTGATGGCTGTACGATTGCGGGAGTCTATAAAGGCTTTTATGATTTGCTTCAACTCGAACTTATCGATCGGTTACCGCGCTTGCTCGGTGTGCAAAGTCTTGGATGTGCCCCTTTCGTCAAAGCATTTGAGACAAAACAGAGTTTAATTGAGACCGATGAAAACACCCTTGCCGATAGCATTGCTGTAGGCATCCCCCGAAATCCAGTTAAAGCATTGCGCGCTGTGAACCATACAGGGGGAAGCTTTATCGCGGTCTCTGATGAAAAAATACTCGCAAGCATGAAACATCTTGGAGCCTTAGAAGGCATCTTCGCAGAACCTGCTTCGGCAGCAGGATTAGCGGGTTTAGTCGAAGCATTAAATCAAAAAAGAATTAAACACGATGAATCGATTGTGCTCATTCACACGGGTAATGGATTAAAAGATCCTGCCACCGCTGAACGTGTCATTTCACCACCGTATGACATTGAAGGTACCATCGAAGCATTAAAGAATACGATAAACTTGGAGGAAGAAAAATGACAATACCTTACGGACCGACCTACGATGAAATGCTTTACCCTGATCGTCTCGATCCTAACTTGAAAGAAAAAATACAGGCTGCAAAAGCAAACGAACTTGACCCTTTAAACCTTTTTAACATCACCTGGAAACCCGATTTTAAGCGAGTGAATAAAGTTGTTTTACCCAAAGCGTTAACCGGTATTGAAGCCAACATTGTTGTTTTGCTCGGAAAAGAGTTCCCATCGGGTTCACATAAAGTCGGACCAGCCTATTCAACACTGATTGAAGGGTACGTCGATGGCGATATAGTTCCCAAGGAACACACTATATTAGGCCCCTCAACGGGAAACTTTGGTATCGGTGTCTCCTATATTTGCAACTTAATGAAGTTTGATGCGGTGGTGATCATGCCGGATAATATGAGTAAAGAACGGTATGACCGCATTCAACAATACGGCGCCAAACTCGATTTAACACCGGGCACCGAATCGGATGTAATTTTAACCTTAGAGCGGACATATGAACTAAAGAAAGACCCAAAAACTCGCACCTTAGCACAATTTGAGCTCTTACCAAACTATCGTTTTCATCGTCATGTTACGGGAAATAGTGCAATTGAAGCCGTCAAAGGGATTGGCAATGAACGCATTGCCTGTTTCACTTCCGCACCGGGAAGTGCAGGAACTTTAGCCGCTGGGGATCAAATTAAGTCAGTGTTTCCAGAAGCGAAAATTGTTGCGCTAGAGCCTTACGAGTGTTCGACATTAATGGATGGTGGACGTGGCCAACATCGAATCGAAGGTATCGGTGATAAGATGTGTACACTCATCCACAACCTTTTAACGACGGATTATATCGCATTGATTAAAGATGACGACGCCGTTAGAGGACTCAAAATCGTCCATGACGCGCCGCATATTTTGGCCGAATTTGGTGTTGATCTTAATGATGCTAAAGCAATGGTGGATGCTTTTGGTGTATCGGGAATATGCAATATTCTTGGTGCCATCAAAATGGCAAAATACTTACATTTGGGCCCTGAAGACAATATTGTGACCGTGGCAACAGATGGTTATGACCGTTACGACTCAGTGATTAAAGAACTGGAAGAACGCTACTTAGAAACCGAAGACTTCGTTTTAAGACGGTGGTTTAAGGATATTTTCTTAAAGATGAGTACGGAAGATGTCTTAGACGTTCGACACACCGAACAAAAAGAACGTTTGTATAAGCAAAAAGAAATGGACTGGTTAAAGTTTGGCTACTCAAAAGCCTATTTAGATGAAATGAAATCAATGGAATTTTGGAACCGTGAGTATATGAAAATTGACCATTATAATCAAGCCATAAAAAAACTGCGTGATGGAGTGAAAAAATGAATTATCAAATGATTGTTGAACAAGCGAAAAAATACGAGAAAGAAATCAGTAAATTTCTTCGTGATATGATTCGTATTCCGAGTGAATCCTGTCAAGAAGAAGCGGTGGTATTAAGAATTAAAGAAGAAATGGAAAAGGTAGGCTTTGATGAGGTGCGCATCGATGCGATGGGAAACATCATCGGTCGTATTGGCCATGGCAAGCACCTTATCGCAATGGATGCACATATTGATACGGTCGGCATCGGTGATCGTTCACTATGGACCTTTGATCCTTACGAAGGGTATGAAGACGAAACAACCATAGGAGGGCGCGGTGCGAGTGATCAAGAAGGCGGTATGGCTTCGATGGTCTATGCCGGTAAAATTATTAAAGACCTGCAACTTGAGGGGGACTATACGCTGCTCATCACCGGCACTGTCCAAGAAGAAGATTGCGATGGACTTTGCTGGCAATACTTAATCGAAAAGGAAAACATTAAACCAGAGTTTGTGGTTATTACCGAACCGACCTCTTGTCGGATTTACCGCGGACATCGCGGGCGCATGGAAATCAAAGTCTCGACCCAAGGTCTCAGTTGCCATGGAAGTGCCCCTGAGCGTGGCGATAACGCCATCTATAAAATGGCCCCAATCATTCAAGATATTGAAAAGCTTAACGACCGCTTACTCGATGACCCGTTTTTAGGAAAAGGAACAATCACCATTAGTGAAGTTTTCTTTAGTTCACCATCGCGTTGTGCGGTTGCCGATGGGTGTACGATATCGATTGACCGACGGTTAACCCATGGTGAAACCTATCAATCTGCCCTCGCAGAGATTCGGGAATTAGATTCGGTGAAAAAGGTCGGTGCAAAGGTGGAAATGTATACCTATGAAAGACCTTCATACACAGGGTATGTCTATCCTACGGATGCATTTTTCCCAACTTGGGTTTTAGACCAAGACCATCTTGTATGTGAGAGTACTGTTGATGCTTATAAAACCTTGTTTAATAAAGAACCAGTTGTTGATAAGTGGACCTTTTCAACAAATGCTGTCTCGATCATGGGTCGCCATAATATCCCTTGTATCGGCTTTGGTCCTGGTCATGAAGATCAAGCGCATGCTCCCGATGAAAAAACATGGAAGTCAGAACTGATTGAAGCTGCAGCACTCTATGCCTTAATTCCTACAATGTACTTAAAAAGACTAAATAAAGGAGAAAACCATGACACCAAAGTTTAAAGGAAGACATTTTATCACCCTCGAAGAATGGACCAATGAAGAAATCGATGTTTTGCTTGAAGTAAGTAAAGAGTTTAAAAGAAAGTTTAAAAACAATGAGCCGACACCGTACTTGAACATGAAAACGGCATTCTTAATGTTTTTTGAGCAATCAACACGAACACGAAACTCTATGGAATCTGGTTTAGCTCAACTCGGCGGCCATGCTACGTTTTTAGACACATCAACGATGCAAATATCCCACGGTGAAACCGCGAAGGATACAGCCGTTATTTTATCGAGTTATGGTCACGGAATTGCTTGTCGTATATGTTTTTGGAGTACTGGCAATCGCTATTTAAGAGAAATGGCAGAACATTCAACCGTTCCGGTGATGAATCTTCAGTGTGATCTGTATCATCCTATGCAAGGGCTAGCTGATTTAATGACGATTCAAGAGGTTACAGAAACCACAAAACGCTTAAAAGTCTCCGTAATTTGGGCTTACGCTACAAGTCATAAAAAGCCCATCAGTGTGCCTGTGACTCAAGTGCTCTTGTTCCCACGCTATCAAATGGATGTGACATTGGCTTATCCGGAAGGCTATGAACTTCCAGATTGGGTCATTGAGAAAGCGAAGAAGAATGCTGAAACCTACGGAGGTAGCTTTAAGATAACGCACGATATTAAAGAAGCGTTCACCGATGCCGATATTGTTATTCCAAAAAACTGGGGTTCATGGGTTCGAAACCAATCTGAACTTGTCGTGGATGACTTGCTTGAATCGAATCGAACATGGAAATGTACAGAAGAACTAATGGCTTTAGCAAGTCCGAATGTGAAGTATATGCATGCTTTACCTGCCGACCGTGAAAATGAAGTTGAAAACTCAGTAATCGATGGCAAACACTCAATTGTCTATCAAGAAGCAGAGAATCGTTTGCACACAGCCAAAGCTGTGATGGCGATGACGATGGGTGATAAGTAAGTAAAAAAATCACGATGTCAAGGGACATCGTGATTTCTTTAATAGATTTCTTTGTTTTTCTTTTGATATTCTGTAAACAAAGTAAGGCAAGCTTCTCGTTCTTGTTCATCAAACTTAAGCACGTTAGGATCGTTGAAATTATCGTTAATAAACTCATAAATAAAGGCATCGCGAAAGCCAATTGCTGCTGCATCTTCAGGTCTAGCACCATAGATCACGGTCTTTACATTAGCCCAAATAATTGCACCGAGACACATCGCACAGGGAAAGGCTGTGGTAATGACTGTGCAACCACTCAAATCATGGGTGCCTAAAACCTCACCGGCTTTACGGATCGCATTCATCTCCGCGTGAGCTGTAGGGTCATGATCATCAAGTACGGAGTTAGAAGCCAGTGAGATAAGCTTTCCTTCAGCATCAATAACGGCTGCACCAAAGGGCCCTCCAACATTATCATTCATCGTCTTCCTTGCTTGTTCAATCGCTTTTTGCATAATTTCTTTTAACGATTCGTTTGTCTTCATAGCTAATCCTTTCATGGTTATCGTACTTCCATTATAGTCTTTTTAAAGTTAACATGCAATAACCTATTGTGATTGACAAATCGTCGATAAATCGCTATGATAAGTATAGTTTTGGAGGAATACCCAAGAGGCTGAAGGGGCTGGCTTGGAAAGCTAGTAGGTCGTGAGAGCGATGCGAGGGTTCGAATCCCTTTTCCTCCGCCATCATGATAACGACTTTTTCAAGTCGTTTTTATTCTTAAAGCGCTAAAAAGGCTCGCGTTTAACGGGTATGCTATAATAATTATAACAAAATAGTAAGGAGTCCGACTATGAAAATAACCCCATCGATTCGATCGAATATATTCATTAATGCCCATCCAATAGGTTGTCAAGAATTTGTCAAACGTCAGATTGATGAAGTGATGACATTTGCGGATTTTAAAGGTCCGAAAAATGTTTTGATTATCGGCGGTTCATCCGGCTATGGTTTAGCTTCACGCATCGCTTTAGCGTTTAAAGGAAATGCGAACACGATTAACATATCTTTTGAGTCACCGCCGAAAGGCAAGCGCTCTGGGACAGCGGGCTGGTGGAACAATGTTTTTTTCCAAGCGTATGCTAAAGAAACAAAAAATCTTCATAAAGATTTCATTGGTGATGCGTTTTCAACGGGCATGCAGAATGAGGTTATTGACTATTTAAAAACAAATAACATCGTTATTGATTTAGTTATTTACTCTTTAGCTGCGGGCGCACGTAAAGATGAAAAAACGGGCGAAACCATTCGTTCTCATATTAAAACAATTGGCGGCGCGTCCGAAGGTAAAACCATCGATGTGGCAAAACGCCGTGTTGAGCCTTTAATCGTTGACGATGCCACGCCAGAAGAAATCTCTGAAACGATCTTTGTGATGGGAGGAAGTGGCTGGAAGTCATGGATTGAAGCACTGCATCATGCAAACATCATTGCTCAAGGGGCTAAAACGATATCGTATACCTATATTGGCGGTCCGACAACGGAAAAAATATATCGCAAAGGAACTTTAGGTAAAGCCAAAGAAGATTTAGAAAAAACTGCCAAGGATTTACATCGACTCCTCGCAGAAAAGTATCAAGGAGAAGCCTTGATTTCTTCTAGTAAAGCAGTCGTGACGAAAGCGAGTGTATTTATCCCCCAGATGCCGATTTATGTATCATGTCTCTATGATGTGATGATGCGATCTCAACTTCATGAATCAATTGTTAAACATAAGTACCGCCTTTATAAAGATATGGTTTACGGACTCAATAGAGTGACCGACGATGAAGGCAGAATTCGAGTCGATCATTATGAAATGCAAGAAGATGTTCAAAAAGAAACCGTGGCAATGATGTTTAGTTTATCGGATGAGGCACTTTTCAAATTAAACGGAACGGATACTTTCTTTAAAGAGTTTTATCAGATTCATGGCTTTGCGTTTGACACGATTGACTACGACAAAGACGTCGATTTTGAACAATTGAGTAAGTACTCACTAGACTAAAAAAAACCCATTCAGCCGTCTGAATGGGTTTTAAATTGGACTTGTTTAACGCTTTAGTTTCTTGAAGATAAAGAATCCGCCGACACCCGCAATGATGAGTCCTCCAGAAACACTGAGTAAAATCATCGGCCATGGATTATAGTCTTCAATTGCTGAAGTTTGATATAAGACAACCGTAGAGTTGGCTTCAATCGTTAATCTTGAACCCCCTAAATGTCGGGAAATCTCTTCAACACCTGCGGTTTCGCCGTTAACAACTAATATCCACCCTCCTTGGTCAGGAAGACGAAGGCGGACACGATTTTGATTGGCATTGTGGGCAACAAGAATCGTTTCCCACGAATCATTTGAAGCAGTGTTCGCAATTGTATAGGCAATGACCCCTTGAAGATCTTCATGAATAAATGAGAGATTGTTTTGAATGGCATCGGCTGAGACCATTCTAAATGAAGGGTGCGCATTTCTAAGTTGAATTAATCCTTTGTAGTATTCAAAGACGTCCATACCTTCTTCAGTCGCTTTTAAATCCCAGCGCAACTGGTTGACATAATCAGTGGATTCATAGCTGTTATGGACGAATCCGCCACCTGTATATTGTCTTTGAGATAAACCATCATCCGGTTTTGAGCGCAAAAACTCATCGCCAGCATGCAAGAAGGCAATGCCTTGACTCGTAAGCACAATCGCATTCGATTGTTTTTGCATCGGTATTAATAAGTCGAGAAGATCAAGAGGCGCTAACGTTTGATGAAGTTTATCGTGAAGTGTATTGTTGTCGTGAGCGGTAACATAGTTAATCGTTTTATAAGGTTCCCCATGCCAAACTCTTTGTGGACTTAAAAAGTTAGCGCGTAAGCCATCAAAGTCGGTACCACCCGTAATACCGTACTTAACGCGATTAACAATTTGATCTGAGAAGATACCTTGCACGAAAGCCCCTTGGTCTCGGGCGAACACAGAACCTTTAACGGCGTCGCGTAAATCATCGTTAAATGCACCGACATAAGGCATTTGCATAAGGTTTTGCTTATCAGCTTGCTGTGAAGCGGGCAGGGGTGTATTGCCGCCTCTCCAAGGTTCACCATAGATAAGAATCGAAGGATCAATTGCATGCAACTCTTCAACAATGAGATTCATTGTTTCAATATCATGAAGTGCCATTAAATCAAAGCGGAACCCAGATATATTAAATTCCTCTGTCCAAAAACGGAGTGAATCAATCATAAACTTGCGCATCATCACACGCTCAGAAGCTGTCTCATTGCCAGTTCCAGAACCGTTTGAGAAACTGCCATCGGGATTGAGTCGGAAGTAATAGCCTGGAACAATGAGATTAAAGTTTGAATCTTCAGTTAACCCGGTGTGATTATAAACCACATCCATCACAATGCGGATATTGGCATCATGAAAGCCCATAATCACTTGCTTCATTTCTTGAATGCGCACACGACCATCGAACGGATTGGCAGAGAATGAACCTTCTAAAACATTGAAGTTCATCGGCATATAGCCCCAGTTAAAGGGATTATAACCTTCTTCATCAACTCGTGACTCATCAACGTGACCAAAGTCGAAGAAAGGCAAAAGTTGCACGTGGGTGACACCGAGCTCAACGATATGATCAAACCCAGTCGTCACGCCATTATAACTTGTACCTGACTCAATCAAACCTAAATAGCGTGCCCGATTTTCTTCAGATCCTGTCCAACTCTCGTGGCTTGTTAAATCTCGAATCTGTAGTTCATAGATAATTGCATCAGTGGGGTTTTGTATATTGTTTGGCCGTGAGTTGTACTGCCAGTTTTCAGGGTTTAACAACGAAAAATCGACAACCATACCACGCACGCCATTGATCCCTGCAGCGTAGGCATAAGGATCCATAACTTCATGGGTTGCCGTGCCGTTCGTCACTGAAAAGGTGTAATAGGTACCATGTAAATTACCCGGTAGTTCAATTGAGAACGTTCCTTTTTCTCCAGGAATCATCGTGTGAACGGCAATCGGTGTATCGGTTCCCCCAAGGTTACGGGGTGTCCCTGTATCGTAAAGAATAAGCTCAACAGCACTCGACACGGGTGCCCAAAGTTTAAAGAGGGTTGAGTTTTCTTTTAGAATTACCCCGAGTTCACCTTGATAGCCAAAAGCGTCTTCAAACTCCGGCGAATCATAAATTCCATCGTAGGTTAGTGTGTAAGTGTTCGTTGAATCATCACTTGTAAAGAACCCTTCAATTTGATACTGTTTACCAAAATCAAGGGTTTCAGCAATCGTGACAGTGCCGATTCGCTGATCAATACTAACATTTTCGATGGCGACGTCATCGCCATTTGCCGTGATGCGAATGTTTTCTGGAAGCATGACTTCTGTTGAACGAAAACGCACTTGATTCATTGTTGTAAAATAGGCAAAGGTAAACTTTGGATCGGTATCGGGTCCCTCAGGATCATCTAAAAAGGTACCAATGCGTTGATCTCCTTCAACCAGATAGATGTGAAACACACCATTTGGACTCGTTTTTGGAATATCGACAAAACGGTCAACACCGACGTCTTTAATCCAGTTTTCGCGGAAAATCAGAATACCGACGCGTTCAGCGTCTTCCAAATCGCCACTCAGAGGAATCTTGGCGACTTTACCACCAAAATTATGTTCAGCTCCTGTGTCATCGTCAACAAAAGTATATTCTTTGCCGGCTTTAGCTTCAGGTTGATTTTGCCACATCCAGACGTTCCAACCATCATAATCTCCCGCGTAGCGGTAGTAATGAACATAAATATGTGTGGTTTCAGTTTCAGCCTGGACAGTTTTAACAAAAGGCATAAACAAAACAATCATCATAAATATAAGCAATAGTTTTTTCATTTTTTTCTCCTATCTTAATTGAAAGCGTTCACGTATCTATTATTAGTATGGCCTAATTTTCTATTAAAAACAAGGATAATGAAGTGAAAAAATAATGGTAAGGGTTACATATGTAAAATGAGTCATTAAGCGGTCATACGTCTTGCTAATCAAGGTTCTTTCATGGTATGATAAAGCCACAACAAAACGCTTACAAAGAGTAAAAAAAATAGAATAGGAGATTGATTATGAAGCGAAAATTAATGCTATTAGTGATGTTAGCAGTGACACTTTTTATTGCTTTAGGTTGCTCACGTTCCAATCCGCTCGTTATTTGGGTTGGTGCTGAGGTTCAGGAGTTTTATCAAGAAAAAATGGAAGAGTATATTGAGTACTATAATGCCAATAACGATGAACCTTTTCCATTTGTTGTAGAAGTTCGTGCCGCGGATACAGGTTCAGCAGCCGCTACCTTTTTAGATGATATGGATGCCGGACCGGATATTTTAACGGTCGCTCACGATAACTTAGGTCGATTGATTGCGGGCGCAGGGGCGATTCGTCCTGTGCAAAGTCAAGCGTTACTGTCTCAAATTGAGTCGCAAAATCCTGAGACGTTTTTAAATGTTATTACCGCGAATGTCGGTGGTACTGAGTATGTGTTTGGTATTCCATACGAAGCCCAATCATTGATTCTTTACTATAATAAGAAATATTTGACTGAAGAAGATGTTCAAACTTGGGAAGGTATTTGGAGTGTTGCACAAGAACAAGGCAAACGCTCCTTATCGATTACCGGAACCGATGGTTTTAATAACTCATTCTTAGTGTTGTCCTCTGTTGTAGAAACCGGTGAGAGAATTGTTAGACTTTATGAAGATGGTGTGCTAGAAAATACTGAGTTTGTGACCGATTATATGGTATCTGTATTGAAATGGGGACAACGTTTCTTTACCAGTCCTAACGGTGCACGACAAGCCTCGGATTCGGGATGGAGTGCTGATTTAAGCACTGAAACAAGTCTTACAGTCATCGGTGGAGCATGGCACTTTAATGAAGCGCGTGCATCGCTGGGGAACAATCTTGGCATTGCAGTTTTACCTCAGTTTACTTTAACCGAAGACGATGTTTATGGTGACGTTCAAGCGGGAACTGTGATGCAATCTGGCACCTTTACCGACACAAAAATGTTTGTGATGAATCGTTCGAGCGATAAGCTAGATTACCTTGAAGATATCTTGCTTTTCCTTACCCATAAAGATGTTCAAGAACAATCGTTTGTAAGAAATAGCACGCTGCCAGCCTATAAAAATGCCTTACAAGAGTTTGATGCGATGCAAGCAGATGATATTCGCACACAACTCGCTGTCGCACAAATTGCCATGTTTGAACACGGTATTCCACAACCGTTTGGTCGTGAAGCACGCTTCAATGTTTTCTATTATCAACGTCAAGCACCAGATCGCATTTTATCCATTTTGCGTAACACTGATAATCGATTTAATACCGATGCCGCAATTGTGACTGAAATGATTGCCATTGAACGTATTTGGTTAGGACATAGAGACTAATTATTAGGATGTGAATCATTCCACTGAGGAATGATTCACACCCTTAATGTGGGGTAGATTATGGATAAAAAAAATAATTTTATTGTTGAAACATTGCAACGATTCGGTAATGCATTCGTAAGGTTTGCTCAGGCTATAGGTCGTCTATTTAAAGGATTTATAGCGCGTTTTAAAGATGGAAGTACCGGTACGAAAGTAGCGCATTTAATTATGGGCTTTGGTAATTTGACGCACAAGCAGTACATTAAAGGTGCGCTCTTTTTTGTTTTACAGATAGGGTTTTTGCTGATTTTCATGCTTAACCCTGAAGTCAATGATACACCGATTGGTTTTAAAGCACTACAAAACTTCATTACTCTGGGAACTGAAGAGGGTGACTTATTTGGTCGCTTAGCGGATAACTCGATGTTAATGCTTTTATTTGGTGTGGTGACGTTTGGTTTGATTGTTGTCTTTCTTGCGGCGTACACTGCAAACATTAAAAGCAGTTATGCTAGCGATTTGATGGTTCGAGAAGGTAAAAAGCCGCTCACTTTTAAAGAAGATTTAGCGGAGTTGCTCGATAGCCGTTTCCACGTGCTACTCATTACACCGACGATTATTGGTGTTCTCACCTTTACCTTGTTACCAACGATTTTTATGATATTCATCGCTTTTACTGATTTTGACCGAGAAGTGGTGCCTGGTCTAAATTTATTTAACTGGGTTGGATTTGAAAACTTTGCGCAAATATTTACTGGTAGTGGTGAAATTGCTAATCGTTTCCTACCGGTTTTAAGCTGGACGATTACTTGGGCTTTCTTTGCCACATTTTCATGTTATATTGGCGGGATTTTATTGGCGTTGCTTATCAATAAACGCACGGTTCGATTTAAAAAACTTTGGCGCACAGTGTTTATTCTAACGATTGCGTTGCCACAGTTTATTTCATTGCTTGCAATGCAACAAATTCTTTCTGAACATGGTCCAGTGAACGCGATGTTAATGAACATTGGTATTTTAGATGAACCCTTTGCTTTTTTAGGTCAAGCGCGTACGGCCACAACAGCACGAATTAGTGTTCTTACGATTAACCTTTGGATTGGAGTACCTTATACTATGCTTATGACGAGTGGTATTTTGATGAATGTGCCAAAAGATACTTATGAGGCAGCGCAAATCGATGGTGCCACTAAGTTTCAAGCATTTAGAAATATCACCGTACCGTATATTATTTTTATTACAACACCGTATTTAATTACATCGTTTATCGGCAACATAACAAGTTTCAATATAATCTTTTTACTTACCGGTGGTGATCCCAATGTTCCAGGGAGTGTCGCCGGACAGACTGATTTACTTGTTACATGGCTCTATAGTTTGACAATTGAAGAAGGCGATGTCAATATTGGTTCAGTAATTGCGATTTTTACCTTCATTATTACTGCAAGTGCAACGTTACTCAGTTATCGACGTAGTAAAGCGTATAAAGAGGAGGACACCTTCCAATGATAAAAACTGAAGACTATATTAAAAATCCGTTGAAAGAAAAAGAAGTAGAGAGAAAAAAAGCAGAGCGATCTGAACGTTTTTCGACCCTCCTTGCCCATTTGGGTTTAGTTCTGCTTACGTTAGTTTGGCTTTATCCGATTGTGTGGATAATCCTTCATTCATTTAGAGAAGAATACCGCGATGGTATTTTTGTGGGAATCGTAGTTTCACACTATATTCCTAAAGGCTTTGGTTTTGAAAATTTCATTCGTTTATTTACCACAACTTTGTTTCCACGTTGGTTTTTAAATACCCTCTTTGTGGCGACAGCGTCGTTCATTCTTTCGACGATGATGACCTTATCTGTGGCCTATGTAATGAGCAAGATTAAGTTTAAACAGCGCAAGTTATTTTTAAACTTAGCGATAATTCTAGGCTTATTTCCGGGCTTTATGTCGATGATTGCCATTTACTATATTTTAAAATCATTAGGTTTAACTGAAACCTTGTTTGCTTTAATTTTAGTGTATTCTGCGGGATCAGGACTTGGTTTTTATGTGGCGAAGGGGTTCTTTGATATTATTCCTAACTCGCTCATTGAGTCGGCGCGTCTTGATGGGGCAACCAATGCGACAATTTTCACAAAAATCGTTTTACCTATCAGTAAACCGATTATTATTTATACCGCCTTGCTGGCTTTTACTGGGCCATGGATGGACTTCATCTTTGCCCGTGTTATTCTCGGCGAAACCAACCGGCAAATTCATACTGTAGCGGTGGGGTTATATTACATGGTGCATGGTAGTCAGTATGCTGATGGCAATCAGTTTACGATGTTTGCTGCAGGTAGTTTAGTGGTGGCCATCCCAATCGTCACTCTCTTCTTAGCGATGCAACGCTATTACATTGAAGGGGTCACAGCAGGGGCTGTTAAAGGATAGAATGGAAGTGTTTTAGATGAAAAAAATAGGACTGCTCGTACTACTCATCACGTTGATTATCGCATTAAGTGCTTGTCGAAGGGTTGAGGAGTATACTGTTAGTGATACCCGATTGGAGCCTGTGATGATTGACGATAATTACCGTGTTTATTATGAAATATTCCTTGGTGGTTTTTCTGATAGCTCTGGCGATGGAATGGGGGATTTACAAGGGTTAATTCAGCGTTTGGATTACTTAAATGATGGTGATCCTAGTTCAGGTAGAAGTTTAGGTATTACCGGCATATGGCTAATGCCGATTATGCCCTCACCGAGTTACCATAAGTATGACACTACCGATTATAAGGCGATTGATACTGCGTATGGAACTTTAGATGATTTCCGCCAGCTTATCCGCGAAGCCAACGATCGGGGAATTGACATTATTATCGATTTAGTCATCAATCATACTTCAAGTTATCATCCTTGGTTTAGAACAGCACGTGAAGCGATGCGCAATGGTGATTTAGACCACCCATATTTAGAGTACTATAATTTAGTCAAGGAAGAAGAAAAGGTACCAGGAAGAACTTATTATCCTTTTCATGGTGAGTACTATTACGAAGGGAACTTCTGGTCAGAAATGCCCGAACTCAATGTAACGAGTGAGTTAGTGCGGCAAGAAATTGTTGATATCATTACATTTTGGTTAGATTTAGGGGTTAAAGGCTTTCGTCTAGACGCTGTTAAATATCCGTTTTTCGGTGAAGTTCGCCCAAATATTGATTTTTGGCATTGGTTTATGGACGAAGTGAGAGCGATTCGTGCTGATGCTTATGTTGTGGGTGAGATGTGGGATAGTGACGCGAATATCATCCTTTATTATGAAGCGATGAATAACTTCGATTTTGGTATGAGCGGGGCATCTGGAGCCGTCGCCATGACAGCGAATGGTATTGAACCAGTAAGTAGCTTTGTGAACTATTTGACCAGTTATCGCAACCGTGTCAAAGAAGTGAACCCAAAGGCGATTTTACAGCCCTTTATCTCAAATCATGATATGAACCGTGCCGCAGGATATTTATCAGTTGAAGATGGTCGCATGCAAATGGCCGCAAATCTCTATATTTTAAGTTACGGCACGCCATTTATCTATTATGGCGAAGAAATTGGTATGCGCGGTTCTAGAGGAACTGAAAACACCGATGCAAATCGCCGTCTTGCGATGCTTTGGGGCGACCGAGATAGTGTTAAAGATCCAATCGGGTCAACGTTTCCTGCTAGCTCGCAAGTTAATGGCACTGTGCAAGATCAAATCGGTGATCCTAACTCACTTTATACCCATTATAAAAAACTGATCATGGTACGTCATGCTAATCCTGAGATTGCCCGTGGCGAGTATCAGCCGATTGATTTTCCTGGTTACTTCCACTTTGGTGGGTTTTTATCAACCTATGAAAATAGCACGGTTGCAGTGTTTCACAACACTGGTAACCAAACACTCACGATTGATTTAAGTGATTTCACCGAAATTACCTTTAGTCAACTCAGAGCGTATATCGGTCAAGGCTCAGCACGTTTAGAAGGTCAAACACTTATCATTGAGGCATTAACAAGTGTTGTACTTAAATGAAAGCGTTAATCATTAAATAAAAGCTGTAACGGGTTTACTACTCTCAATTGATTGACAATCAAAGAGGGCAGTGCTAAAATTAAGTATCACAATAGAAACCAAAAAAAGGAGAAAAAAATGAAAAAAATTAGTGTATTTTTAGTAGCTTTAGTCGCTTTATTTGCACTTACAGCATGCGGCGGCGGAATTTTAGAAGATGAAGGCTATTCATATTTTGCAACTGGAAACTTTGCTGGATGGGACCAAGCATTTGGTAAAGATGAGTACAGAATGGAAGCGATTGCACTTAACGATTCCAGAATTTCCTCTTTACGTAGTGATTTAAGAGGCGCTGATAGCTTATATGTTATCGAAGTAACATTCCCTTCTGATGCTGCGGGATGGGAAGTAAACTATACCATTGATGGAACTGAAAGAACGTTTGATGGTAACTTAACGTTTAAGATAGTTCGTACGACATCTGCTGAAGAAGATATTCCATTATGGTGGGGACAAAGTCCTGAGAGTGGTAAGTTCAACAACTTAACGCCGGATGTAATCTATGTTCCACCATTCTTAGAAGAAAACATTGATGGTGCGGGCGCTTGGAATGACAACCCTGTTGTTTTTGAGGCGGGCACGTATTACATCGTCTTTGCACAAATTGGTACAGATCGCTTTGTTGGAGCGATTAAAAAGTAATAAATTTCCTTCATAAAAACCTCTGTTTTTCATTGCAGAGGTTTTTATTTTGCCTTCATTGTGGGGTTTAACTTATGGTATAATAAATCAGTGCTTGTCTTAATTTGCGTATAGGGAAGGATGAAAGAATGAAACTTATCTCTTGGAATGTTAATGGCTTACGAGCGGTGATGAAAAAGGGCTTTCTTGATTTTTTAACGAGAGAGAATCCAGATATTTTAGCTTTACAAGAAATTAAAATGAAACCTGAACAAGCGGATTTTACGTTTGCTGATTATCACGTTATTTGGAACAGTGCGGAAAAACCGGGATATTCAGGGACCATGGTTCTCACAAAAACCCCACCACTCACGATTTCTTATGGCTTAAACAATACGCTTTATACCGATGAAGGAAGAATCATTACTCTTGAATACGAGACCTTTTATTTTGTGAACGTGTACGTACCAAATGCCCAAACTGAGCTCGCTCGTTTAGACTATCGCATGGCTTTTGACGATGCATTTAGAGTTTATCTGACGGATTTAGCTACAAAAAAACCGGTGGTTCTCTGTGGTGATTTAAATGTTGCGCATCAGGAAATTGACTTAAAAAATCCTCAGTCAAACCGTCGTAATGCAGGATTTACGGATGAAGAACGCGGTAAACTTAGTCAGTTGCTTGAAAGTGGTTTTATCGATACGTTTCGTGATTTATATCCAGAAAAGATAAAGTATTCATGGTGGAGTTATCGTTTTAACGCCCGTAAAAATAATGCCGGATGGCGCATTGATTACTTTCTTATATCTGAAAAGCTGAGACCTCATCTCGTTGATAGTGAACTATTAAATGATGTCATTGGGAGCGATCACTGTCCTGTAAGGTTGACGCTTAAAAATGTATGAAACGACTCCTTGTGATTACCGGTTTTATCGCGGTAGGAAAATCAACCTTCTTAAAGAGTCTGAACGAAAAAGTGCCGATGGTGTCTTTGCAGAAAGACACCATTAAGGAACAGCTTGCAGAACAGGTTGGCTTTACCAATCGGGCAGAGAATCGTGCTTTAAGTAAAGCAGCAGTTCGTCAAATGATAACGTCTTTGCCTCAGCTATTTTTAGATCATGACCTCATCGCCATTGAAGCAAACTTCACAAAGAACGAGCGATCATTAATTAGCGAGTTCGCTGAACATGCTGCAATAAAACTCTGCACAGTATGGGTAACGTGTGATCCTAAGATTGCCTACCAACGTTATCAAAAACGTTATAATCATCTACACCCTGCCCATCGGGCCGCACCGATGATTGATGAAGCACAGTTTATCACAAGTTTTAGTGACTACGAAAGAGCAATGAAAGACGACTATCAATTAAAAATCAACACAAGTAGTTCAGCGACCTTCAATGACTCAGCGGTGCTTCGATTTGTAAGTAATCGGGAAATTTAAGAGTTTTACCTATGAACCCTTGAAAAAACGTTGTGAATACTATAAAGTAGTTAATGGATTATCAAGATGAATGGAAGTGTAAAAAATGATATTAGTGATTTATCTTATCCAACTTCTCTTTGGGTTATGGGTTGGATACCACAGTGGAAAAGGCAGTGATAGTGATCATGTCTTTATTGCTGTTGTGTTTTTTATCGCCGCTGCAATTAGTACTTTTGGTCTTTTGTTTGGACCGTTTTATCATGTTATAGGAACCTTTGCTTTATGGATTATTGCCGGCATCGCTGTATCTGAAATAGTTTCGTATCTTGAAGAACGTAAAGATGAAGACGAGTATTACTAGTCTAAAGCGAACACCGATTATTGAGCACGCCCACCAAACAATTTTAGATTGCTTAACCGAGGATTCGGTTGCCATCGACATGACCGTGGGCAATGGCCATGACACAGTATTTTTAGCCAAACATGCCAAAACAGTTTATGGATTTGATATTCAAGAAAAAGCGTTAAAAAATACCCGAGATAGACTTGAACTTGCTGCGTGCAAAAATGTGAAACTGTTTTTATTGTGCCATAGCCGATTTGAAGACGTTGTCAAAGAACCGTTTACCGTCATGGTTTTTAATCTTGGCTATTTGCCTGGAGAAGATCAATCGATTACGACAAAAACTGAAACAACATTGCTGGCGGTAAAAAAAGCGCTGAATAGTATTCAACGCGGTGGATTAATCAGTCTAACACTCTATCCAGGACATGCTGAGGGTAAACGGGAGTCTGAGGAGTTAGAACGATACTTGACATCGATAAATCGTCAAGATTTTACGGTGATTAAATACCAGTGTTTGAACCGTTTCGCCGCGCCATATAATCTTTACATAATCAAACATTAAGGAGAAAAACTATGCGACAACGAATTGCTGTGACAATGCCACTCATTGCACTAACATTGTTTCTATTTTCTGGTTTTGTACTCGAAAACTGGCTGCTTGGACTGACGGCTTTTTTACTCATCCCATTATCGTCGATTTTACTATCACGAAATTGGCTACGTAGAATTCATCAATTGATGCCTTTGATTGCGCTCATACTCTTTTTATGGCTCGCTTTTGGCCTTGACATGGCGCATCCAGGATGGGTTGTTTTCTTCCTCATACCTTTATCCGACATTCTTTTATCGCGTAAAATTGATGGGCGTAAGTTTGTGACGTTAGCGATTACTATTAGCTATATTGCGTTAGGGTTAACGCTGAATGATTTTTGGCACCCAGGATGGCTAATGTTTTTACTAATACCGATTATTAACAATCTCTTTTTTCCTAATCGCAATCAAGTTTTCTTTATGAACAAAGAAGATATTAAGGTAAGAGTCAAGCGTTTTGTTAATGATGACGACGACGATGAGATAATTTTGTAAGTTATGGCGTTGTTTTCTATTGAGATTACGCCCCGCTATCAAGAAACGGATCAAATGGGTGTGATTCATCACTCTGTCTATCCCATTTATTATGAGCAAGCCCGTGTGGCTTTTTGTGATCAAATCGGCTTACCTTTTCATCAAATCGAAGCCCGTGGGTTACGTCAGGCCATGTTAAGCATGACAGTGAATTATCACTCACCCGTAAGGTTTGGAGAAAAGTATCACCTTGCGATTCAAATCATAAAAGCGACAAAAGTGAAACTGGTGTTTAGTTATACCATGAGGGATTATCAAAATCGTTTGGTCAACTCTGGTGAAACGTTGTTAGTGTGGTTAGACCGCGATTTGAAACCCATCAATTTAGCAAAGCATCACGCTGATGTTTATCATCGATTAAAGGAGTATGAAAATACTGATTAACACGCGATGACGCGTGTTTTTTTGTTTTTAGTGACATGCGTCATAATTATTAACGCTTTATCGCAGTCAAGGGTTAACTAAAATGGTAAAATGACAGTGAGGTGGTTTGATGTCAAAAAGAACCAAAGAAGAGTTAAAAGCATTGAAGAAACAACTGACGCCTATGCAGTTTCATGTGACTTTAGAAGATGGCACAGAACCCGCATTTTACAATGAATATTGGGACAATGAAGCCGAAGGTATTTATGTTGATGTTATTTCAAATGAAGTCTTATTTTCGTCGTTGGATAAGTTTGATTCTGGTTGTGGCTGGCCAAGTTTTTCAAAACCTGTCGCTCCTTTAACAAAAAATACCGATCGACGCTACGGCATGTCTCGAATTGAAGTTAGAAGTCTATCTTCAGATGCGCATTTAGGTCATGTCTTTGATGATGGTCCGCTGGACAAAGGTGGATTGAGATACTGTATTAACTCTGCAGCATTACGCTTCATTCCTAAGGCGGATATGGCTAAAGAAGGGTATGCATCGTACTTAAAACTTTTTAATAAAACCGAGTAATCGGTTTTTTTGTGATATGATAGAGTTGGGTGGTTTTATGAAAATTGTGATTTCACCATCAAAAACAATGAGAAGGGTCAGCGCGGATCGCCCGCAAAAGTGTCTTTTTCAAAAAGAGAAAGAGACTTTATTAGGTGAGCTTAGAAACTACACAGTCGAAGCGCTTGAGAAACTGTATCAGTCGAGTCGAAAAATCGCCGAAGAGAATCACCGTCGCTTTAGTCATTTCGAAGAAAACTCAAAGGCATTATGGAGTTACACGGGTGCTCAGTTTAAAGCGCTTGATATCAACAGTTTGTCGGCATCGAGCCGTGATTTTCTTGATCAACATCTCTTTATTATGAGTGGTCTATACGGTTTGCTGAGGCCGAGTGATACGATTGGCTTGTATCGCTTGCCGATGAATGTTGAGATTGGCCGCCCTCTTAAGGATTATTGGCGGGAACCCCTTTATAACACATTAGAAAACCAAACGGTACTTAACTTGGCGTCAAAGGAGTATAGTGAAACTCTTGACGCGCGGTTAACCATTATCACCGTGGATTTCTTCACTGTAGATGCTCGTGGTAAACACAAAAAAAACGCTATGGAAGTTAAGCAACAACGCGGGCAGTATTTACGCTATTTAGCGAGTGAAAAATCCTTATCAGAAACGACTTTAAAAAGTTATTGCGAAAATGGCTATCAGTATCAAGAAACTCTATCCGATAAAAACAAGATAATCTATACTAAACGGACTTAAGGAGCCAAACTATGGATATTATTGCCGGCAGTGTCCTCATTGCATTTGGATTTTTATCGTTTATTCCTGTTATTATACTCAATCAGTATAAACAAGTTTTGAAATACCGTGCACTAAGACATTTAATGCAAGTCATTTTTATTTGGACGCTCTTAATTTTCGCGTTTTATGTGATTGATGGTATCATTTTAAACTATTATCTTCTGTTGCTGATTTATCCAACAGTTTTCTTAATTGTATATTATGCTTTTGAAACCGTTCAAACGTTCACTCAAAATAAAACTCCCATGTGGCTTAATGGTGTGTTTGTAACCTATTTTGTTGTGATTGCACTCGTTTCTTTAACTAATCCATTGCATCAAGCATTAATCAATATCGAAATCTCGGCAATCTCCAGCATTGATGATTTAATCTATTCTGAACTGGGTTGGTTCTTTTTTGTCCACACCGCGTTTTGTTATAGTATTATCATTACCTTTTTAGTGCGATTGCTTAAATATTTGCGCCAACCTGCACAAAAAGAAGTTGATGAAGTTTCTTTTTACCTTATCATTATCACTGTTACGGTAGGATTAACGCTTAACTTTACACATCTTTTTATTTACAATTTCTACATAGATCCAACCTATTTAGCCCTTGTCTTATTTGGTTTTGCATTATATTTTGCTGTGTATAAACGGGATTTTCATTTAAATCTTCTTAACCGTGGTCGTAAGGAAGTGATTGACTCAATGCGTGAAATGATGATTATTGCCGATCACAATGGGATGATTTTAGAGTATTCTGTCAATGTTCAGCGCTTCTTCAAAAACGATGAAACCCCAACCACCGTCGATGAATTTCTTAGAGTTATTCAAGCGCAAGCCATTGTATATGAACACTTTGATGAAGTTAAAGATGGCGTCTATATTGAGAATAAACCTTATCTTTATACACGAAAACAAGTTTTAGAGCTCTCGTTGTTTAAGAAAAAAGGCCAACTAATCCTCATGTATGATGAAACTCAGTTGGTTGAACTTGTACACAATCTTAATTATTTACGAAGCTACGATCAAATGACTGAGCTATACAACCGCAATTATTTTGAAGAAAGACGCGATGAATATGAAAAGAATTACCCATATTTAGGGGTCATTATGCTTGACTTAAATGGCTTGAAACTACTCAATGATTACTATGGCCATGAGAAAGGCGATGCTTGGATTATTCGTTTAGCTAAAGTTTTAAAGGAGTTTAGTCATCAAGAAGACGGTTTAGCAATTCGTTTAGGTGGCGATGAGTTTCTGCTGATGTTTAAGTCAACAGAGTCCATTGATTTACACAAAGTTGCCAACACGATCGATGAAAATGTTTATGATCAGAGTATTGAGAATCATGTGAGCATATCCTACGGTGTCGCCTATCGAAAAGATAGAGAGTCTATGGATAAAATTTTGTCTAGAGCAGACAAAGAGCTCTACAAAATGAAGTCGAATCGTTCACCTATGTATCGGCAAAAAATACTCGACCTTATCGAAAAGAAAAAAGCCTGAAAAATTTCCAGGCTTTTTTTAAACTTCAAAACAACTGCCACCGATAAACTCTCTGAGAAGTGAGTTACATGGGACGACATCATCGGGAATATCGTTGAAGTACTTAAGAAACTTAATTAACCGGTTCGCTGTGATAAAATATTCACTATCACGAGGAATTTCCATCAACGTATCTAAAGCGTATTTTTTCATCACACAGAGTTCATATGCTAAGCCACTGTTAAAAATATAATCAGCGCCTTCTTGATGCGGATAAATCCATTTGAACTCGCCCTGACGAACGTTTGGCCACATTGAGATCGTCCGTGAAGCGGGTGAGTTACGGAACTTACGATCTCTAACGATTCGACGTAACAGTCGTAAACTCGTGATGCCGATAGGATTGTGGTTATCGATGTTTATTTGTAGCTGCGGACTAATGAAAATTTTAAATTTCTGGTGTTTTGGTATGAGCGTCGTCAACTCTTCGTTTAAGGCATGAATCCCTTCGATAATAATTGGACTTTCAGGAGAAATCTTTACTTTTCGATAGCCAGAGCGACGTTTTTCCACGAAGTCAAAGTGGGGGATTTCAACAACTTTACCATCGATAAGATCAAGCATATTTTGGTTAAATAGTTCGATATCGAGCGTGTTGAGATGCTCTAAATCAATTTTACCGTTCTCATCAGGAACAAGCTGTTCACGATTTAAATAATAATCATCTAAAGAAATCATAATCGGCTTTAACCCTAAGGTCATCAACTCAATACGTAACCGCGTTGAGAAAGTCGTTTTACCACTCGACGACGGACCCGCAATGGCGATTAAACGGATGTTTTCATGATCATCAAGAATCTTTTTGCCGATTTCGGCAATCATTTGATTGTGCTTACTCTCATTCATATGAACGAACTCGACCATGGAGCTGCTCGCCGCATGTTCATTCATTTTAGCAATCGTGTTTGCATCAATGCGTTCAGCCCAACGATTGGCATCACGTAAAGTTCGACCATAGATGGGGGCGTCTTCAAAAGGAGGGATTTTGCCGTTGGTTTCAGCACGTGGATACTGAATTAAAAAGCCTGGAGAGTAAAACCGTAAATCAAAGCTTTTTAAATAGCCTGTCGAAGGTACCATTAAGTTATACATGTAATTTAAGTAACTACCACATTGATAGAAATGCACCGTGTCTTCAGGTCGGTACTGAATAATATCAATTTTATCTTGATACCCGTGTTTTTGATAAAATTTAATCGCGTCCTCATTCGACATCTCAATCCGTTCAATAGGCAAGTCTAGGTCTACGAGTCGCTGCATTTCTTGTTTTAGATTTTTGACGATGGTTCGAACTTCTGTAGAATCCTCAACATCAAGAATGTGGCAAAACGTTGTACGCGAGATACTGTAGTTAAATTTAAAAGTTAAGTGGGGATAAAGTTTATGAAAGGCCATCGCAACGAGATACCTTAAACTGGCTTCATAAGTGAAAATAGCTTCTTGATTCGTGGAGTCTAGAAACTCAATGCTTGCATCATAATCGACCTCATATGTTAATTCTCTCAAACGATTGTTCACAAGCGCCACAAAATAATCCTTTTTTGGATCATCAATGAGATTGATCAATTTAGCTTTTTCATTATAGTCTTTTTGCTGGTTATTATAGTTTAGCTTAAACATTGTTTCACGTCCTTTTTAAAGCTGTATATCTATTGTATCAAAAGTTTCCGATGTTTCAAGGAGATATTTATCAAATTCGCTTTTTCGTGTATACTATAAATGAAAAGAGGTGGCACTATGGCTTGGGAAAAAACATGCTCGCTTAAAGATTTTGAAAAACAATCATTGCTTAGGGTGAACGTAAATAATCAGCCGATTTTACTAGTTTACGATCAAGGACACGTTTTTGCGATCGATGACCGCTGTCCACATTTAGGGGCGTCACTCGCAAAAGGAAGTTACCAGAACGGGGTTATTGAATGCCCAAAACATCATGCTCAAATTGATGTAAAGACGGGGGAAATACAAGAAAAGGCTAAGATTTTATTTATTAAAATGCCCACAAAAAAAGCAAAAACTTTTAAGACGAAAATTGAAAAAGAGGTCGTCTTTGTTGAGGTTTGATATTTTTTATTAAAAGTCTTTTCACAAGGATGGATTTGTGTTAAAATGTTTTAAGTTAATAAGTCGCCGCATTAGCTCCAACAGGTAGAGCAATTCCATGGTAAGGAAGAGGTTGCTGGTTCGAGTCCAGCATGCGGCACCATCCGAACTAAATAAGACGCTTTTAGCGTCTTTTTTGATAAAAAAATAGACATGTAAAACACCCATGTCTACGTTAATGATAGATACTCTTTTTCCTTAAAACCAACGAGAACGCGTGACCCTTGAATAAGTAGAGGCCGCTTGATTAACATGCCGTTTTCGCTTAAAAGCGTAAGCAGCTCATCGTCACTCATGGAATCAATGCGCTCTTTAAGGTTGAGCTCGCGGTAAACTTGCCCACTCGTATTAAAGAACCGTTTAATCGGTAGATTACTAGCTGCAAACCAAACTGCTAATTCATCTTTGGTAGGGGTCTCATCGACGATATGACGCGCGACAAAAGGCAGTTTGTGTTCATTGAGAAATTTTTTCGCTTTCTTACAGGTTGAACAAGGGGGATACTCGATAAATAATATCATTGTCTTCTCCTTTTACAGTGGTATCGGTTTATTATCTACAGTATACCATAAGTGAATACTATAAGGCGAATGTCGTGCGACCGTTTAAGCCGTTACGTGGTATAATAAGCATACAAGAATAAATGACAGGTGAACGTTATGAAGAAAACAATTGTAATTACAGGTATGACAAGTGGGATTGGTAAAGCCTTAGCCGAACACTTTGCTAAGAAACAAGAAACAGTCATTGGTGTTGCGCGGAGTGCGCATCGATTAGAAGATATTAAGACAATGATTAAAGCGAAATATAATGTCGAAATCCAAACGATCGTTGCCGATTTCACGTCTTTCGATGCGATGCAGAAGGCCATCCATCAAATAAAAACTGAATACGCTAAAGGCATTGATGTCCTCATTAATAATGCCGCCACTGTTCCCCAAAAGAAGCGGTTGACTGAGGATGGGTTTGAATGGCAGTATCAAGTTAACCATTTAGCTGTCGCCTATTTTACGTTAGAGCTTTACCCTTTACTTAAAGTTAGAAACGGTTATGTTATTACGACTGGAAGTGATGCCCATACACGGGCGAGGTTTGATGTCGAGGATATTGAGGCGGTAAAACGGTATCAAGCATTTCGTTCGTACTGTCGCACAAAACTTTATAACTTAATGTTCAACTTAGCGTTAAGTCAAAAAAAGGAGTTTTCTAAGGTGCGTTTTTATACCGTTCATCCAGGGCGCGTTAAAACAGAAATTGGCACGAAGGATACTTCGTTTATCTATAAACTCTTTTGGCGATTGTTTACCCGTAAAGGGTATGATCCAAACGATACTGTGGACACCTATGATTTTTTAGTCTATCAAAAAAATCATCCAGCTCCTTATTTTCACTTAAGAAAAGCCCACAACTACCTCATTGACGCCGATGACACTCACCATCAAGATTTACTTTATCAAAAAACACTAAAGGATATTGCCGCTTGGCGATAAAAAAAGGATTCTCTGGAATCCTTTTAGTTTGGCCGATTGGGCATCGGGGGTCGATTTGGCGGCGTGTCTTCATCCGCGTTATGTTCAGTCATTAGGCGTCTTAACTCACCCATTGATAAGGTACTGAGCTCTTCGTAAGTGAACTCATCAGGATACATATCGAGTAGCGTAAGTATTAAGTTATGGCGCATTCTTTGACCAGGTTGTATGGCATTGTTTTCATCATCTCTACTATGGGCATTGCCTCGAACCATATCCAAATTCGGTAATCGTTGTTGGGCAATTTCAGGAATACGGTCTTGAATGCGAGTGTTCAAACGCTCTACTAAGTTTGAATGATTGCTCAGAATATCAAAAAGAACGACTGGATGCTCTTCACTTAGATACCCTTTTTCAATGGCTTTCTCGATAATTTTGTCGATAGCAACAATGACATCTTGTCGATGCGTCGAGTTGAGTTCTTTAATTAGCTCGCTCGCGTCTTCATTAAGGGGAATGATTCTGAGGACTTGATCGTCTTCATCCAAATCGATTTGAATCGCTGGATTAATTTCGAGGTAAACCGTGCTGGTCGCTAAAACGTCTTGCGACGGGGTTAAGATAAAGATGAAGAGAACCACTAAAACAAGACTCAGTGCAGAGAAAACAGGAACCGGACGCTTAAAAAACGCAGTAAAACTTGGGCGTTTTGTTGGGGTTAAAAAGCGCTCATTGTGTTTGATTTTTGACGTTAAATCCGGCACATCTCTTTCAGCGTGTTGGCGAATTTGCTGGAAAAGTTTTTCATTCTTCATGGTTTTCACCTGCTTCCTTTCGTAATTTCTTTAGTGCGTTTTGATACATCCACGTTATGGTTCCAAGCGGTTTGTGCATCGCTTTAGCAATGTCTTTATGCTTTTCTTCAAGAATCACATAGCGGATGATAACTTCTTTTTCTTCGGGGTTTAAAACGCGCATTAGTTCCTGTAGATAATACCTCTTTTCACTTGTTGATTCACTTTTTGGTAAGAGGTAGTCTTCGGCATCTTCAGGCATGGAATGTTCGCGTTTTTGCTTATGGTATGCGTTAATCGCAAGATTTTTTGCAATGGTACCCAGCCAGGCTTTAAAGGGTTTTTTAGGCTGGTAGCGATGAATGTTTTCAAGCATTTTTAAATAGGTGTCTTGCATAATGTCTTCGGTTAGTGAAACATCTTTAAGAATTACTAAAACTGTGTAGTATACATGTGTTTTAGTGGCATCGTAAAGCGCATCAAAAACGCTTCTATCGCCATTTTTTAAACGTTTGACCCAGTCTTGTATTGGTTGTTCTGTCACGGTGTCACCTCTATCCTACTAAAAGGCACCTTCACTAGTATAACCATTGAATGTGCGTTTTTATTGGTTATTTTTTAAAAAAATATCGCGGCGTGTGTTTTTTGTAAAGCAGGTAGTCATCTTTAAAGACATTTTCTAAAAGAATCTCCTCTTTCTTGATTTGGTGATGAAAGGCGAAGATAATGAAGAGCATTGAACCTAAAAAGAAGAAGTTTGCATAGAGTAAAAAGTAACTGATGAAAAGCAAGTTCATGGCAATGTAAGTTGGATTGCGTGTGTACTTAAAAATCCCTTCTGTTACTAAAGTCTGGTTTTGATGATAATCAACACCGATGCGCCAAGCGTCTTTGAAACTCGCTAAGGCAAATGCAAATAAAACGATGGCGGTATTTTGTAGGACAAAGGCTAGTATCCGCGTGGGCAAAGTATTAAAAAGGACAAAGAGCTCTAAGACGCCGAAAAACTTCATTTGATAAGCCCCAATAATGACGAGATACGTTAAAAATACTAAGCCTAGATAAAAGAAGAGTTCAAGGTACTTCGCAAAGCCATTTTTAGATTTTCCAAGAGATATGACAGGATTGCCTCGTTTATGTTGCAGTAGTGATTTACTCATTAGCAATGTATAAAATGTCGCGAGTGTGATAAGTGCGTAAACATCAAAAAAATCCATGGTATCCACTCCTTCATTAACATTATAGTCGATATCGCGTGAATTGTGGTAAAATGATTACGAGAAGGTGAGAAAATGAATTATGTTGCGAGTTGTGCATTTGGTATCGAAGCGATTTTGAAAAGAGAGATGCACGCCCTCGGTTTAACCGTTACTCAGAGCACGAACGGGAAAATCTATTTTACGGGGGATGAATCAGCGCTTTTTTTAGCAAACCTGCATCTTCGAACTGCAGACCGTATTTACATTGTCATTGGTCAAGGGAGAGTGAGGACCTATGATGAACTGTTTGAGTTTGTTAAGCAGCTTCCCTTAAAGAACTATTTGAGTTCTGAAGGGAAGTACCATATTTTGGCTAAAAGCCAGAAGTCAAAGCTTTATAGTTTGCGTGATATCCAAACTATCTCAAAAAAAGCGCTAATTGAAAACCTTAAGGGTGCTTATCAAAAGAACACATTTCAAGAAGAAGGCGAGTATTATCGGCTATCAATCGAACTGCTTAATGATCAAGTCGAATGTTTGCTCGACACGAGTGGTGAGGCGTTACATAAGCGGGGTTATCGTTTAAAACAAGGCGAAGCTCCGATAAAAGAAACCTTAGCGGCGGCATTGGTTTTGTTGAGTTTTTATGAGGCAAGCCGTGTTTTATATGATCCCTTTTGTGGCTCGGGAACCATCGCCATTGAGGCAGCAATGATTGCCAAGAATATCGCGCCTGGATTAAACCGTGAGTTTGCATTTTTAAGTTTTCCTTGGGTTGATAAAAGCCGTTTTATAGTACAGAAGAAAGAGGCTTTTAAAGCGATAAATCAGGACATTGAAGGAAAAATCTATGCGAGTGATATCGACGCCAATGTGCTATCTGTTGCAAAAGAAAATGCGCTTGAGGCCGGCGTGGAGGATGTGATTGATTTTTCCTTTAGTGATTTTCAAGATTTTTCTTTTGACAAAGACTACGGGATTATTATTACGAATCCCCCGTATGGACAACGTTTAGAAACAAAGGAGGATGCAGAGGTTTTATACAAGCGCATCGGCGACACGTTTCGGCATTTAACAACGTTTTCTTTTTATTTATTAACGTCGTATCCGGGTGTAGAAGGGTTGCTGCGTAAGCGGGCCGATCGAACACGGGTGTTGTTTAACGGAAACATTAAGACTCGGTATTATCAATATTATGGTCCGAAACCTAGGTAGCGGACCTTTTTTGCTTTTTTTAAAAAAAGTTAGGCATAGTCTAACTATTTATTTTTTTCTATGGTATAATTGTTTCGGCAGGTGAAAATTGTGACTAAAGATGATCAAAAAAGATACATGATATTAAAGGATTCAAACATTTACAAAGGATTAATTATCCTGGCTATTCCTTTAATGTTAAACAACTTCTTAAAAACATTTCATGATATTATTGATATGTTTTTTGTTGGTCGTATTCAAGGAGCGGGTGTTGACGCTGTTGCAGCCATTCAGCTTACGTTTCCGGTCGTCTTTACGTTTCTCTCTTTAGGGATGGGATTAAGTGTCGCTGGCACGGCATTGATTAGTCAATTTGTCGGTTCACAGCAACTTGAAGATGCCAAACGCTATGCGACTCAACTAATTATTTTATCGCTTTTTCTAGGTGGGTTACTGACATTGCTTAGTTACTTAGGTTCACCGCTGATTATTCGTTTAATGGGTGTTGATCCGAGTGCTAGTTTAGCCGATCAATTTGTTTTTGAAAATAGTGTACGCTATTTACGTATCCGTGCGTTTGAGTTGCCGCTATTGTTTGTATTCTTTGCTTTTATGGCGATACGACAAGCAAGTGGTGATACGGTGACACCGGTTATTATAAGTGGCTCGGCAATTGGTCTTAATATTATCTTGTCACCGATTTTGATTATGACGTTCAATTTAGGTGTTCCGGGTGCTGCTTACGCTACCCTGATCGCCAATGCCGTCGTTATGCCCCTTGCGTTTTATTATTTGTTTTTTTCTGCCGATGGGATTACGATTGATTTACGCTATAGCGTTTTAGAGGGCTATGTTGTGAAGGATATTCTTAAAACGGCCATTCCCGCCTCTGTAGGCCAAGCGATTACTGCGGTTGGGTTTGGTGTCATGAACGGTGTTATTTATAGCTTTGGCCGTAATACGGTGGCGGCATTTGGAGTCGGTAACCGCATCTTATCGATTATTCTTCACCCTGTGATGGCGATTGGCGCAGTATTAAGTGCTTATATTGGTCAAAATATCGGCGCTTTAAATCCTCAGCGAGCGAAACAAGCCTTTGTTAAAGCAATGGTTTTATCGGTGGCGATTATGGCGGTGGGTTCAACAATGATTATCTTTGTACGAAGACCGTTAGCGGGGTTGTTTATTGTTGATAATATCGAGGCGCTCAACTTAGCGAGCGAATACATGTTTTATATTCTTTTAGGACTGCCCTTGATGGCGATGTTTCAGGCATTTATTGGAACCTACAATGGCACAGGAAAAACTCAGTATACATTTTGGTTATCGGTATTACGGTTATGGGGATTAAGAATTCCTTTAGTTTTGTTTATGCGCGAGTTTACAGACTTAGGTAGTAGTGGTATATGGTATGCTATGTTAATTAGTAATTTTGTGATTGTTATTCTTGGATATTTTATGTATTTACGGCTTGATTTCAAACCTAAAATTCGGGTGGATCATCCCGTTGCAAAACCGATTGAGTTAAAAGCGACCTAAATAAAACAGCTCTCACTTACGAAGTGAAAGCTGTTTTTTTATAGTTCTTCGTCGGCTTGTTTCAAAACAGTGTGGATAAAGACATCAACGATTTTTGGATCGAATTGTGTACCACGATGTTTAATCAATTCTTGTATGGCTTTGTCTTTTGATAGTGCTTTACGGTAAGGCCGATCTGAAGTCATTGCTTCATAGGCATCGGCAACACCAATGATTCTTGAAAACAAAGGAATTTCTTCGCCTTTGAGTTGGTTTGGATACCCATTGCCATCATAGTGCTCATGGTGACAAAGCGCATCCTCAGCTAAACTAGAATATTCATCAGCGGCACGTAAAATCTGATAGCCGGCTTCCGTGTGGGCTTTAATGACTTCATACTCTTCCTTATCTAACAAACTCGGTTTATTGAGTATCTCATCGGGTATCGCAATTTTCCCGATGTCGTGGACGGACGCCGCAAGAACGAGTTCATTGATTTCATCGTGTTTAAGCATCAGCGCTTTTCCAATCGCTTTGGATATGTTTGCGACACGCTTTGAATGCCGTTCTTCAAGGGCATATTTATGGGTTAAGGTGTTAAGAATTGCTTGGATGGCATTGCTGCGAGCACTTTTTCCTTCAAGAATCTTTTGTTTATACATTTTGTTTTCAGCTTCGTTCATCATTTCTTGAATCGAGGTATGGCTAGATTCTTTGATGGCATAGCCTAAAGCAATCGATAACTGAATACTATGAATGTTTAAGCTGGCAACTTTGTCTAGGATGTTTTTCTTAAGTGTTTCGATGAAGCCTTCATCGGTGTTTGGAATGAGTACGGCAAACTCATCGCCACCGATGCGGCAGACTGCCCCATGCGGCGAAAAAACATCACTAAATGTTTGGGCGAGCTTCTTCAGTGCTAAATCACCCGTTTGGTGACCAAAGGCATCATTGAGTAGTTTTAGCCCATTAACATCAATATTAATTAGGGCTAGAGGGTAGTATTGAGATGTGTCATACCTTAACAACACTTCGGAAAAATAGCGTCGGTTGTGAAGGCCGGTTAAATAATCATGAAAGCTTAAGTGCTCGATTTCTTGCTGTTTTTGCTTCTCCTCGGTAATATCTCGGGTGATGCCAACGGCACCGATAATCTCTTTTTGTTGGTCACGGATTGCTGAAATAATCGTTGAGAAATAAATGACGCGGTTATCTTCCAGAAGGTATTGCCATTCATAGCGAACTGTCTTTCCTTTTAAGGCTTCTTGATAATGGTTGTCCCGTTCGATCCCATCGTCCCCAAAGACGTCTAAAACAGTCTTATCCATAAAATCTTCAGGATTATGGTTAATCGTCTTTAAGCCTTTGCCGAAGACCGATACAAAGCGACGATTACGATCAATTTCAAACACAATGTCCGCATTTGACTCCATTAAACGAATCACTCGCTGGTTTTCAATGAGAAGTTTGCGATTGGTCTCTTGCACTTTAGACTGGAATAGTGCTAAAGCCGAAAGGACATTGTTTAACGTTCTACGAATGCCAACAAACCCTTTATTAGGATTGAGTGAGAGACGATAATCGGTGTTCTCACCAATGTCTATTGTGTCGATATCCTCAAGCAAGGCATCGATGGGCCGCCTAACAAAACGTAAGTAGTACGCATATAAACCGCTTCCTGATAAAACAAAGAAGAATCCAACGGTGATTAAGACCCATAGGAAGACTTGAGTTTGTTGGTAATACTCGTTATTATCCATAAAAACATTTAACGTATACGTTCCATCTTTTATTGGACTACTGACTAAAACACCGGTTTGCTCACGAACAGAGATACGGTAGTGAAAGGATTCACCGTTATGATTAATAATCGGGTATCCCATCGTTTCAGCGTTAATTAAAGCAAGCGGTGAAGTCTCAAAAGACGGGGCTGCAAGCAAATGATGATTGCTGTCAATCAGAAAGGCGAAGCCACTCTCACCGATGGTTTTCGTTGAGATGAGTTCATTGAGTGTAAGAATATCAATATCCGCTGCGATGACGCCAATAAAGTTGTTATCCCTGTATACCGCTTTAGCCACGGTGACAATCATGCGATCTTCTGTGGCATTAAGAAAAGCATTCGTGTAAATAATAGTGTCACTGTTCAAAGCATCCTGATACCATAACCGTGTTGTTAAATCAAACCCGGGTGGCGGGATAAATCCGGTCGAATTCACCATCGTTAAATCGGGTTTACCTAGATATAAGGAAGCAATCATCGGATGGTCACTATCAATCCGTACCATATAATCTAAAAGAGCGCTCTCATCGGCATTATGATGGATGTATAGTGTTAAGTTATCAAGAATCGTTTCAACGGCATAGAAGTATTGATTAAACTCTTCGGTTGCTTTTTCACTTTCAAGCAAAAGAATCGCTTCTTGTCGGGATTCAAGTAAATTTGTTGAGAAAAGGTAAATCCCTGAAAAAGCGATTACGGTAAAAGCAACACCAAGCAAAACGACAAGAAACTGTTTTCTAAGTCGATTCATCGTACCCCACCTTAAGTAAAAGGCAATGCAAAAATAAGTTTTAGCTTGATTATATAATATCAAAAAGAAAAGAAGTAAACAACCATATTTAGGCAAATAATGTGTGTTAAGGACGACCATTAAAAAACACTGCAGTGAACAGGCAGTGTTTTTTATCTAAAAAGGCCGGCTTTAATCAGTTCCATCACTTGGTCGACAATATAGTCGATATCATCATTATTGTTGCCTAAATCTAAGACGACTTTTAAACCGATGAAATTCGATATTCCCATTAATACATAGCTGACTATTTCTGTATCGATGTCACGGATTTCTTTGTTTTTTACCGATTCGTTTAAGCCGCGGATATAGCGTAAGGCAAAGGATTCATAATAATCTTTGAATAACGCGCGATCAATATATAACGATTCATAAATGATATTGTACATTTGTGGGTGCTTTTTCGCTAGAAGGATAAACGCTTTAATTCCCTCACGTTCTTTTTCATATCGAGTTTCTTTTACGGCGACTTTTGCAGCAATTTCCCGACGAATATTATGAGAAAAAGTAATGAGTACGTGTTTGTAAAGGGCGAGTTTACTCGGAAAGTAGAGGTAAAATGTGCCGGCAGCGACCCCTGCGTGCTTCGTGATGTTGTTTACGGTAGTGCGATGGTAGCCATCCTTATAAAACAGCTCAATCGCAGCATCTAAAATATGGTTAAATGTTGCCTTAGCATTGCGCGTTGTCGGTTCACTAATCGGTGTATGCATAAAAACCTCCATTGATTGTAATTGACAGTGTAAGCGTTTTATGTTAAAATAAATTATAAGGTGAATAGGTATTCAGTTTATGAACGTATATTCAGTAAATGAAAGCATGTTCATAAATCTAGTATATAATGACAGACTTAATAATGCAACCTTGAGTTGTAATTAAATAGAGGAGGAACTATGACGAAGAAAGTTTATGTAGTGGCCGCAAAGCGGACAGCAATCGGCTCTTTTATGGGGACACTAAAAAATGTCCATCCAGCTTTGTTTGGCGCTGAAGTGGTGAAGAATATTCTTGCTGAAACGGCGCTTGATGGCGGCGAAATTGATGAGGTAATTGTGGGAAACATCTTGCCTGCAGGATTAGGCCAAGGGGTGGCAAGACAAGTTGCGATTCATGCGGGGATTCCCCATCATGTTCCCGCGTATGCAGTGAACATGGTATGTGGTTCTGGGATGAAAAGTGTCATGAATGCCTTTACAAGCATTCAAGCTGGATTGCATCATCTTATTATTGCTGGGGGAACTGAATCGATGTCGAAAGCACCTTATATTTTACCGGATAAAATCCGTCCAGGGATAAAAATGGGTGGCTTTGCTGTGAAAGATCATATGATTGATGATGCTTTGATGGATGCTTTCAATCCAATTCATATGGGAATTACGGCTGAAAACATCGTTGAAAAGTACGGGATTACCCGTGAAGCACAAGATCGTTTTGCGATCGAAAGCCAAGCGCGTGCAATTGCAGCGCTTGATCGTAAGCGTTTTGTCGATGAGATTGTGCCAATTGAGGTTAAAGAACGGAAGAGTAGTGTTGTTTTCGATACCGATGAGTACCCGAATCGTACGACGAGTTTTGAGAAGTTAAACAGTTTACGTCCAGCGTTTAAAAAAGATGGCTCTGTGACAGCTGGAAATGCCTCAGGAATTAATGATGGTGCGAGTTTTATGCTTATTGCGAGTGAAGAGGCCATTGAAAAATACAACTTAACACCGCTTGCGGAAGTCGTGGGTATTGGTCAGGGTGGCGTTGATCCAAACTATATGGGCTTAGGACCTACACCAGCGATCGATAACGCTTTGAACCATGCTGGTGTGCAGTTAAAAGATATCGATTTGCTAGAGTTAAATGAAGCATTTGCAGCACAAAGCTTAGGTGTTTTACACGAACTTGAAGAGAAGTATCAAATCGCCAAAGAACAATTACAAGAAAAAACGAATGTCAATGGTGGCGCGATTGCTTTAGGTCATCCTGTGGGTGCTAGCGGCAACCGGATTATCGTCACTTTAGTGCATGAAATGATAAAACGTGATAGTACGTATGGTTTAGCGTCACTCTGTATTGGTGGCGGCATGGGTACTGCAATGATATTAAGGAGAGTGTAGAAATGCGTTTAAAAGATAAAGTTGCTATTGTAACAGGGGGCGCACAAGGATTAGGGCAAGCTATCGCTGTTCGCTATGCGCAAGAAGGCGCAAAAGTTATTGCGGTAGACATGCAACCTTTGAAGTACGAACAAGAAAATGTCGTCGGTAAGATATTAAATGTTACCGACAGTGCGGCATGTAAAGACTTCTTTGAAGAAATTGTTAATCACTATGGAAGCATTGATATATTGGTCAACAATGCGGGGATTACAAGAGATGCGATGACGCGTAAAATGACCGATGAACAATGGGATATTGTTATGGATGTTAACTTAAAAGGTGTGTTCAATTTAACCCGTCATATCGGTCCTCATATGGAAACGCAAGGTGGCGGTTCGATTATAAACATATCGAGTGTTGTGGGTGAGTATGGCAATATTGGTCAAGCGAATTACGCTGCGACAAAAGCCGGTGTGATTGGTTTGGCTAAAACATGGGCGAAAGAGTTTGCTCGTAAAGGCGTTCCAGTTCGTGTTAACGCAATTGCTCCGGGTTATATTATGACGGATATTTTAAAGACTGTGCCGGAAGATTTACTTAAGCAGTTTGCCAACTTAACGATGTTAAAACGCATTGGCGAACCAAAAGAAATCGCCGATGCAGCGCTCTTTTTAGCAAGCAATGAGTCAACTTATATTACCGGGCATGTGCTTAGTGTAAACGGTGGAATGAGATTATAATCGAGGAGTGGTATAATGAGCCACAATAACCATGTTGGGATTGTAGGTACAGGCATTTATTTACCTAAAACAGTACTTACAGCCAAAGAAATTGCCGCAAAAACAAAGGGCGTTTGGACAGAAGCGGCGGTCATTGAGAAACTTGGTATTCGGCAAATTTATGTGCCGAGTGAAGGCGATGGCACACAAGAGATGGCGCTTAAAGCAGC
>SKFS01000058.1 GCA_007117885.1 Candidatus Izemoplasma sp. | reverse complement strand
TTAATACCTTAAAGGAAGTGACGTTGTTTGACCTTTTTTGAGCTGAATCGTTTTATCATACACCGTAATCTTGACATCATCTGTCGCCGATAAACTAAGGGTTTTATCTTTTATGTACACCTCTACCATCGTTTCACTTTGAACACGAATCATCATCTTTAAAGCACGCCATGCAGCGGGGATTCGCGGATAGATCTTAATACCATCTTGATGGTGATGGTAGCCTATAAATCCTTTCAGAAGTGCTAGGTAAACCCCGCCTAAGTTCGCTAGATGGAGCCCAAACTGAGTATTACCATGAAGGTTGTCAATGTCAAGTGAAACAATCTTTTGAAAATAATCATACGCTTTTTCTAACTGTCCGAGCCGTGCTGCTTGCAAAGCATGGATGCAGTAAGACAAACTTGAATCATGCGTTGTAAGTTTTTCATAGTACTCAAAACTCTTCAGTTGAATATTTGTGGGACGATTGTTTAAAAGAACATGACTAAGGACCGTGTCGGGTTGTTTTAAAACCTGGTGGCGATAAATTGTTAACGGGTGATAATGAAGCAGTAAAGGATGATGCGCTTTTGGTGTGCTTGAAAAATCCCAAACTTTTTTTGATAAGAAGCTTTGATCTTGCACATCAATTTCTAAATCACTGTCATGGAGTAAAACGATGTCATCGCGAATGGCCTTAAATGCCTCGAGCTCTTCTTCGGCAATCGCAATGCTGTGTTTTTCTATATAGTTAATCAAAAAACTTAGATGGTATTTTAGTAAACTGTTCGTATAGTAATTATTGTCAACAACCGCGGTATACTCATCCGGACCGGTGACATGATGTAGATGAAACTTTCCGTTATGCTTATGAACAACGTGCTTGAAAAACCGGGCCGTTTCTAAGAGTATTTCAAAACCATAATCACGCATAAATGCCTCGTCGCGATACAGCTTATAGTAATGAATGATGGTGTAGGCGATGTCAGAATTAATGTGATATTGTGCTGTGCCTGCGGGATAGTAAGCACTTGCCTCATCACCATTAATAGTTCGCCAAGCAAATTTCGCCCCTTCGCTTACACCTAATAATCGCGCTTCATTTTTTGCATTAGGCAATTGATGATAACGGTAGATCAACAGGTTTTTTGTCACTGTGGGTGAAACTTGCATGAAGTAAGGGATTAAGTAAATCTCTGTGTCCCAAAATGTATGCCCTTCATAGCCTTCGCCTGTCAATCCTTTCGCAGGAATGTTTAGCGATGAATTCGCAGCACCCGCTGTATAAAGTTGGTAAAGATTGTAGGCGATCGTTTCGTTAAGATGGGGATCATCACTATCAATGTCAACGCGTGATAAATGGTTAAAATCATCAAGTGCACATTGATGCTCGGCAATTAAGGCTTCGTCATCAAAGTCATTAATCCGTTTTAGCGATTGGTCAAACGCTGCCTCTAAAGAAAGCGTTTCTTGAGAGCTATGGTAAACTGCATACTTTGTAAAACGATACGGTTTCTTTGGTTCTAACACAATCGTTTTTTCTGCACGGATGACCCCATGCTCATGAAGATAAACGAAAGGTTCTGAATGCGTTATCCCAACACAGAGGCCTAATTGTGTTCGACGGGTTGAAAGCATCATTAAAGCATAATCATCCTGAATTTTTATCATTGGATCCGTCAGCTTTTTTTGATGTTTATGCGCCATGCGAGGATCACTTTTAGAGATATAATTTTCCACATCACCATTTAACGTTGAAACGACCTTAACTTCGCCTTGATAACGATCACTTTTAATCGAAACTTGATTAATAAAGAGATTCGTGTGAACGAGATGTGTTCGTCGTACAAAGGTTAATGTGAACCGTCCATAACGTTCAAGTTCGTAGACAACTTGACGCTTTGTAAAGCCTTGTTTCAAGTCATATGTGCGCTTTAAATCAATCAATTTCGCATCGCTTAAGTTGAGTGTTTTTCCATTTATAACAAAATAGATCGTTTGAGCATCAGGAAGATTGACAATTGTTTGTGCCATGTCAGGAAAACCATAAGCGCGTTCTCCATACTCAATCGTATGTGTATCATAATAACCATTTATATAGGTTCCACGTACTGTATCTTGATAAGGAACACCTTCTTCAAAGTTGCCACGAATACCAAGCCAGCGATTTTGGTTAGCAAAGATCGCCTCATCAACAAACAGTTCATGGGCCTTAATTCGATTGTCTCGTCGTAATTGCATAGTCATCCCTCTACAATCTTTGTTTTAAGTAAGGCAACAACTGCTTTGTTTCTGCAAAATGAATGTCTGCTTCTGGCAAGTTTTCCTTTGTACCAATGCCAATCGCAACCATCTGTGCGTCTTTAATGGCGATAACCCCGGCTCGCGCATCTTCGATGCCAATACATTGATCGGCGGAAAGTTTAAAGTGTTTCATCGCGTCAAGAAAGATATCCGGACTCGGTTTACTCGCTTTTCCTCTTGGATCCACAATATAATCAAAATACTTTTTGATGCCTAAAGACCTAAGCAGTGATGGAGCGTTTTTACTCGCACTTCCTAGTGCGAGTAAAACGCCTTTCGACTTGATGTAATTTAGGAGGTCTTCAACGTTTTCAAAAAGGTTATCTTTAGTAAATTGTTTAATAAGGGTTTGATAATGGGTGTTCTTCTCTGCCATAAGCACTTCTTTTTCTTCTTCGCTTAATGTGACACCGCCAAAAGTCAAAATACGTTCTAAAGACTCTTTACGTGAAACACCCTTTAAATGTTCTTCAAACTCTGGTTTTAAATCAATCCCGAGTTTTTGAGCAAGCTTGGACCACGCTTGAAAGTGTTGCTTACTCGTTTCTGTCAGTACACCATCGAGATCAAATATAATACATTTTGGGGCTTTAAACATTATTTAACAGCTCCCGAAGTCATCCCTTTAATAATGTGTTTTTGTGCGAAGATAAAGAGAATGATAATCGGAATGGCCGATAAGACTAATGCGGTTAACAGAAGGTTCCATTGGCGGACATAAGCCCCGGCTAAGTTTGCCACCGCAAGCGGTAATGTTTGCGTTGATCCACCACGGCCTATAATTAAGAGTGGTAAAAGGAAGTCATTCCAAATCCACATGCCATTAAGAACGAGTAATGTAACAAAAATCGGTTTTAAGATAGGAAGTATAATTTTGAAGAAGACTTGAGGACGGCTACAGCCATCAATAATCGCCGCTTCTTCAATATCCATCGGAATCGATTTGATGAACCCGTGAAACAAGAATACACTAAGCGGTGCACCAAATCCCATATACGCAATAATGACTGCATGGTGAGTATCCCGCCAGCCAAATCCAGTAAACGAACGTAACGTTTCAAGTAAAGAAACAAGGGGTAACATAACAACTTGGAAGGGAATAACTAACCCAGAAATAATAAATAAGAACAATGTCATGGATAGACGCGTTTTAGTGCGCACAAGAACCCAAGCCGCCATGCCACTCGAAACCCCGATTAGGACCAATGAGAATGAAGTGATAATTAACGAGTTAAATAGCGATGAGAAATAGCGCATACGCGTATCATCAAAAATTGTTTGCATATTGGTAAACATCGTTCCCCAACTTTCCGGTAAAGCTAAAGGTGTATCGGTAATTAAGATGTTAGGTTTTGACGTATTAATGAACACGATATAAAACGGAAAGAGAAACAACAGCAATAAGACAAACGCGAATAACTCTGTACCATTTTTCTTAAAAAACTTGATCAGCGTGTCTTTAGGATCCTTCTTTAACGCTTTAAACCAAAGTTGCAATCGTTTAGGCAAGTTTTTAAAATAACTGCCAATCGCTTTAAAACGATTTCCAATTGAATGAATTGCTGTCATTATAATTCCACCTCACGTTTTTTATTGAAGTATACTTGGCCGAGTGAAATCACCGATAACATTAAGAAGAACGCCACCGCTTGAGCTTGGGCTGCCGCCATATTACCACGCGCAAAGCCCCAGTTGTAAATGTTAACCGCAATTAAACGTGTTGACTGAACAGTTCGACTAATCTCAATGCCCATAATCTCTCGAATCCAACCAGGAAGCTCAGTCGATGGACCACCACCGGTTAAACTAAAGACTGTATCAAACTGCTTAAAGGCCGTAACCAATGTTAAGAACATGGCCACTGTAAAGGCTTGAGCTATTAGTGGTAATGTAATATGTCGAAGTCTTTGAAAGGCATTCGCCCCATCAATTTGACTCGCTTCGATTAAGTCTTCTGGAACATTTTGCAAAGCCGCGATATAAATCATCATAATGTAGCCTGCATATTGCCAAGTGACCACTGCAACCAGTGCCATCATCGCGTTTTGGTTATTGATTGGTGAAGAAGCAAAGAGGCCAATCCCTGCAGTTCCTAATACAACAACAAAGATAAACTGCCACAAGTAACCGATAATCAAGCCACCGATTAAGTTAGGAATAAAAAAGCCTGCTCGATAAATGTTTTGCAGTTTCAGCTTGCGCGTTACAAGCAGTGCCAAACTGAAGGCCACAATATTAATAAAGATAACATTTAAAACTGCATAGATAATAGTTCTAAAGAACGAGTAAACAAATCTGAAGTCACTCGCTAAAGCTCGATAGTTCTCTAATCCTACCCACTGTGTCTCAAACAACCCACCGGTCCAATTTGTAAACGAGTAGTAAATCCCCATAAAAAACGGTGTGATGACCATGAGCAGAAAGGGAATCATTACAGGCATCAAGAAAATCCAAAACCAAAAGCGATCTTGAAACTTCTTATTCCCCCATAAATCCCTAAATTTCTCTTTAAATCCTTTTGGTTCTTGTAAAGCTACTGCCGCTTCTTTTTGCATAAAATTCCCTCCAATTAGTCGTTAAAATAAAATACTTTGATACTATCAGGATGTAACGTTTGTTGTGAAGGTTGTTTAAAATAAGGGTGAATCTTTAACGGGGTTTTGAGTGGGTTATCAAGATAATCCTTTATAGCATTTACATAAAGTCTTGCGGTATTTTCCCAAGTATACGCTGACTTAACGCGATAAAGCCCCTGTTTTTGATAATACTCATAATGCTTAAATGCTTGAATTAAACCTTTAGCGATTAAGTTCGTATCGGTGACATCAAGTAAAACCCCATACGTCACTTCGGCATCTTTTAAGACGTCGTGCGGACCGCCATATTTTGTCACTGCAACAGGTAATCCCGCACACATGGCTTCAATTGGCGCCAAACCAAATGGCTCATACAATGCTGTCAATGTAAAAATACTATGCTTTTGAGCGAAAAATCGATAACTCGCAGCTAAAGCTTTTTGACTGTCAATGTTAATAAATGTGATTTTACCTCTTAAGTGGTAGCGATCGATTAAGCCAAACAACTCTCTCATAATCGCCTGTTCTTGCGGTTTTAATTGCGTGTAGTCCTCAAAAGCATTTTCAACACCGCGTAGACTAATCGCTACATTGGCGATTTCTTGAAGCGCTTGGCTTTCAGCATACGCTTGAACTAAACCGAGATGATTCTTTTTAGGATCAAGACGACTTGCTGAAAGAATATACGGTAGATCACGACGCTCTATATCGATATCTCGCGCTAAGGTATTTTCAAGGAGCTCGATCACTTCTGTTTCACGATCATTCGGATTTTGGTGATGAAAAACCTCTTCGTTCGCACCGGGTGGTGCAATAACAAATCGCTCTGGATTAAGCATGTCTCCGGCACCTAAATACGCATTGTGACGGTATTGTTCATCGCGTTCTTGATTAGTTGATGTGAAAATTATCCCCGCACCGAGCATTGCGGTGCGCTCAGCAAGAAGCCGTTTGTGAAACTGATAACGTTGATTAAACGTCTCAAAGTTTTCTAAAGTTACACCCAGCTTATCCATCTTTTGTGCACCTAGAGAATGACCAGTGAATGAAAACGACACGCCAGTCTTTTCTTGCAGCAATGCCCCAGCAAGTCCTCCGTCGCCATAATGCGTTGTTACAAAATCAAACTCGGTCTTCTCTGACGCATAAAACGTTATAATATTATCGACCCATTCATTGAGATGTTCCCAAAGCTCTTCTTTGATAATAAAACGATTTGGACCACACGGTATACGAACAATTCTTAATCCCGATATACCAGGATAATAATCGAGTTGACGGTCAAACCCACAAATTTTCTCATCATTAAACTGCCGAGTGACAATGTCAACTTGATGACCTAATCTAGCAATGTTTGAAGCAATTTCTTTAACATAGACGAGTTGTCCCCCAAAATCAGGGTGCTCCGTCCAATACGAATCGTTGGCATCAAAGTTACCTTGAGGGTTGAGAAAGAGAATTCGCATAATCATGTCTCCTTTGATAGATTTTGCTGAAGCTTGGCAGTTCTGTAATGGCACCAATACTTTGCAGAACAATGGCACTAATCGATTGAGCACAGGCGATAGAATCCGCTAAATCTAAACCATTTAATAAGCCTGCATAAAATCCGCTCCAAAATGCATCCCCTGCTCCGGTTGCATCTAAAACATCAATAGTGTTCGCCATAAAATGACGCCGTTGTCCTTGTTCACTAACATAAACACCGTCTTTCCCCAGTGTCATAAGTATTAAGGGGATTCCCGCAGCTTCAAAAAAATCCATGTATTGATCTTTACTGTACCCATCACCGAACAATCGCGCTGCATCATCAAGTGAGGGTTTAATGATATCAACATTTTTCAAGAGTCCTAACAATAAATCATGGGACAAGGTTTCAGCGGTTTTTAAATCATTGTGAATATTCGGATCAAAAGCAATAATGACACCTTCTGCTTTTGCGCGAGCAATCGCTTTTAACACCGTTGACTTCGAAGGTTCTTTTGTTAATGGCCAATAGGAAAAATGAAAAATCTTCGTAGTTTTAATGCTTTCATTCAAACGCTCAGAATAGTCGATATAAAAGTCTGATAACCGTTTAAAAATAGGCACTGGCGTTTCTTTGCTATCGGACAGTTGAACCCTTGATGTTGGTTCATCAACAGTCCTAATCAAATCGGTGGATAGTTTATATTTTTCTAATGTACTTAGTAAAAAACGCGCTTCTGCATCATTGCCAATGGTTGCACTAAGTAAAGGATTGAGGCCGAGTTGCTTTAAGTTGAGTGCGATATTTGAAGGGCTGCCGCCAAAAGTGAGAAAGAGCGTGTTGTTCTCGTCACGAATTTCATCGACTAAGAGTTCTCCCATGAGGAGAACATCGTGTGGTCGCTTCGTAAAAACGCTTAATCTCTCTTTAAACATACCTCATCGCCTCGTGATTATGAAATTATCTGTAAAGCCTTACATTATAGAGTAAAAAAATATTAGATGGAAAGCTTTTCATAAATATGTAAAAAAATATAATGTGTGGTTATTTAATAATATGGAAAGGTTTTCATGTTTATATTATATAAAAAAATCCTTTATATGTCAATGAAAAAAATCTTAAAATTTCGTCAGAAACCAACTTAAAAACAAAGAGAAAAACCTATTTTATGCGGTTTCTCCTTTGATAAAACGAATCGGTAAAATCGTGTTTTCAGTTTCTCTTCCACGAATTTTATCGATAAGCGTGGATACCAAACACTTAGATAATGCTTGGATGGGTTGCTCAATTGACGTGATAGTACGTCCAAAGTTAAGATAGCTTTTCGTGCCATCATAGCCAATAACTTTAACATCTTCTGGGACTCTCTTCCCGGAAGCTTCGAGTTTTTTGATGACGACTTCTGCGACCATATCGGAAATGCAAAATATCCCGCATGCGTCTAAATGGGCTTCGAGTTGTTGTTCAATGTAGTTTTTTGGTACAAAGAGATCAGCAAGTGGGTACTCAATCATCTCATAATTTGAAAAATGGTATTTTTCTAATGTTTCAACGAACCCTAAACGCCGCTTCGTTACTTCCGTTTCGATGGTAGAAAGGGGTCCTTGTGCATCATCACCGATAAATAAAAGTTTTTTAGGATGATTTTTGAGCAAGACCTCCGCGGCGATTTGTCCACCTGCATAGTTATCACTTGCCACAAATGGAAGCCCTTTAAAGCGCCGGTCAAATGAGACAATCGGTAAGTTAGGTTTAATATACTGTTCAATATCGTTACTCGTTAAAAGAATTAACCCATCCACGCGATTGTTTTTCAACATGCGGATGAGATCAAGCTCTTTTTCTTTATTTGATCCGCTGTTACAAACCATCATTTTATAGCCATACTGATAGAGTGCGTTTTCAACATGATAAAGAAGCTGTGAAAAGAAAACATGATTTGAGTGCGGTAAAATAAAAGCAATAATCTGCGTTTGTTGCCGCGTCATGCTGCGGGCAATTTCGTTAGGAACATATTCAATTTCACGAATAATCCGTTCGATTTTCTCACGCGTTTCTTTTTTTACATACCCTGAGTTATTAATTACACGAGAAACGGTGGCAATCCCCACACCAGCTCGTTTTGCGACTTCTTTCATACTTGCCATATGCGTCACTCCTTGTGATATGAAACCGATACCATATTTTAGCATAAAAAAAACCTTTTAAAAAGGTTAATTTTATAGTTTAAAAGATTTTGTCGCGGTGATGGCGGTTTGCCAGCCTGCGATGTTTTGCTTTCTCATCGAGGCATCCATCTTCGGTTCAAAAGCTTTATCTAAATGCCAAGAAGCTTCAATTTCTTTCATCGATCCCCAGTATCCTGAGGCTAATCCGGCTAGATACGCAGCCCCTAATGCCGTTGTTTCAAGTACTTTCGGACGTTCCACTTTTAAATTGAGAATATCGGCTTGAAACTGCATTAAAAAGTTATTAATGGTTGCCCCACCATCCACTTTAAATGAACGGATAGGAACGTTTGTATCCTCTTCCATCGCCCGCAAAACATCCATCGATTGATAGCAAATTGCTTCAAGCGTAGCACGAGCTAAGTGCTCTTTGTTTGTCCCACGGGTTAACCCAAAGATTGCCCCTCTTGCATCGGTATCCCAATGCGGTGTACCCAGTCCGACAAAAGCAGGCACAAAATACACCCCTTGATTGTTAGTGAGTGTTATTGCTAGGTCTTCTGTTTCAGCAGCATCTTGAATAATTCTAATGCCATCGCGTAACCACTGAACACTTGAACCGCCCACAAAAACACTGCCTTCTAAAGCATAGGTGACCTGATTATCAATGCCCCATGCAATCGTTGTAAGTAAACCATTGGCCGATTGAATGGCTTCTGAACCAGTGTTCATGAGCATAAAACAGCCAGTACCATAGGTGTTTTTAACCATGCCTTTTTCATAACAGGTTTGCCCAAAAAGCGCAGCTTGCTGATCCCCAGCCATTCCGGCAATAGGCACTTCTTGACCAAAGAAATGATAGGGAACAGTGTAGCCATAAATCTCAGATGAAGGACGCACTTCAGGAAGCATATTAGCGGGAATCGTCAAGATATCCAGCAACTCCTGATCCCATTTTAGTTCATGAATATTATAGATTAAGGTTCGACTTGCATTGGTGTAATCGGTCACATGTTTAGCCCCACCCGTTAACTTGTATACAAGCCAGCTATCAATCGTACCGAACAAGAGTTCTCCTGCTTCCGCTCTTTCTTTAGCCCCTTCAACATGATCTAAAATCCATTTAATTTTAGTTCCCGAAAAGTACGCATCGATAAGCAGTCCCGTTTTTTCTTTAAACATCGCCGCATATCCAGCTTCCTTAAGCTCTTCACAAATGTCACGGGTTTGGCGTGATTGCCAAACTATTGCATTATAGACAGGTTTACCCGATACTTTGTCCCAAACCACCGCTGTTTCGCGCTGATTTGTGATGCCGATGGCTTCAACTTGCTCAGCTTTAATATCTTTTTTAATCAAGCATTGCGCAATGACCGCCAACACACTAATCCAAATTTCATTTGCGTCATGCTCAACCCAGCCAGGGTTCGGATAGTATTGCTTAATTTCTTTACTTGCCGTTGAAATAATTTGACTGTCTTTATCGAAGAGGATTGCCCGTGTACTCGTCGTTCCTTGATCGATGGCCATAATATATTTTTCCATAGATTTCCTCCTTAAAACTACTCCTAGTTTATCAACTAATCATGAAAATATCTAGTGTTATTCTAAGATCGTACGCGTCGCTAAAATATCAATACCTGTATCAAGCACATTCTTAATGACCACATCATCGGTTGAAACAGGCGCTTGCATCTCAACACTGTTGAGTGCATCCATAACTTCAAAGATTAACGTTTTAGCAATAGGTTCAGACGTTTTTACACTTAATCGTGTTGTAAGATTGCTTTTAATCTTTACCGTTGAAGTAATCATCCGCGTCGGATTTGTGACTTCTTTAATCGCGTAGGTTTCGCCACGTTTGCAGCGATTGCCAGTGACCGTGTGGTTATCATCAATACTAACATGACAACCGACAGGACAAACAATGCATATCATCGACTTAACACTCATTATTTCACCTCGAGTTCTATGGTAATAGGTGTCGTTTGATCAATTAGTTGTTCAGGCTTAATCATCAACGATTCCATTTCAGCAGGCGCGATAAAACGCGCTTTCTTTTGTTGAATAATCGTGTCACCTTGTTTAACAGTGAACGTTCCAACGTCGTATTTATTCGTCACTCTAAACATGACTGTGACAGGCTCTTTAAAGTTATTCATATCGATTGACTGGGGCACTGTATAACGAATCCCCTCACGCGGTTCAATCGTTAGGTTGTTGCGTTCTTCTTTGATTTCACCTGCAACATAACGTTTGGCACTTGCCCCGGCTTTCTCGCTCTCAATGGTGACCCAATCAACAAGGTCATGAACGTGTAAAGCATTTCCACAAGCAAAAATACCGGGAATATTGCTTTGATAGGTATGATCAACAATCGCACCCTTAGTAATCGGTGATAACGTTAAATCCATCGATTCAAAAACCATCGTATCTGGCACCAAACCAACCGATAAAAGCAAGGTATCAACACTAAACTTTTTTTCTGTGCCAGCAATCGGTTGATAGTTTTCGTCAACCTCTTGAATGGTTATTTCTTCTAAACGCTTGGTGCCTTTAATGTCCGTCACAGTGTGCGATAAATACAAGGGAATGTCAAAGTCATGTAAACATTGAACAATGTTTCTTGTCAATCCATTAGAGTAGGGCATTAGCTCAGCAACACCATGCACTTTAGCCCCTTCAAGTGTCATTCGTCGCGCCATAATCAAACCGATATCTCCACTGCCTAAAATAAAGACATCCTTACCCGCGAGATACCCGTCTATATTTAAGTATCGCTGCGCACTTCCAGCTGGCATAATCCCTGCAACTCTCGCACCAGGAAGTTTAATTTGACCACGGGTTCTTTCATAACAGCCACTTGATAAAATCACCGCTTTAGCATGGATGGTTAAGGCCCCGTCTTCGTTATTATAGGCTTCAACAATAAAACAATCGTCCGGTTTATTAATGCTAAGAACCGTTGTATCAAGCTTATAATCAATATTTTCTGCATGAAATTTCTCAATAAAACGAGAAGCGTACTCAGGCCCTGTTAATTCTTCACGAAAAACGTGTAGACCAAAGCCGTTGTGGATGCACTGGTTTAAAATTCCTCCTAGCACATGCTCACGTTCTAAAACGATGACGGAGTTCGTTTCATCTTTTGCACTGAGTGCTGCCGCTAATCCAGAGGCACCACCACCGATTACAACAATATCAACATTCATCGTTTCACCTTCGTTTCTTTCCATAATATCGGCGTTTCTTTTTCGTAATAATCGACCTCAGAAATAGGAATATTTAACTCACGAGCGATGATTTTCACTATCGTGTTCTCACAATAGCCGCCTTGACATAAACCACTGCCAGCTCGCACTCTTTTTTTAATCCCTTTAATCGTTGGACTCGCAACGGGACTGTGAATTGCAGCCACAACTTCAGCTTCGGTGACCCGCTCGCATTTGCAAACAATATGACCGTGTCGATGATCTTCCTTAAACAATTGAAGTTTTTCTTCAAAATGACTCTCGTAAAACGGTTTTTTCTTTACTCTATTAGGGTTAAAATCGGTTTTTTTGGGTAAACGCTGATCCCGATTGAGCAGTGTTTTGACAACGTACTCAGCAATGGCTGGGGCCGCGGTTAACCCTGGTGAATCAATCCCTGCAACATGAATAAACTGAGGATGTTTTTTGGCTGGTTGAATATAGAAATCATGATACGTACTCGTAGCACGGAGTCCTGAAAACGTACGAATAATTTGATCAAAGGGAATATTTTTCGCAAGTTTTTCACTGTCTCTACGAATCCAATTAAGATGATCACTGTGATTGTCGCGATTTTCTTTTGCGTCTTGAAATTCACTCGTTGGCCCTAAAAGAATATTGCCGTGCACTTGAGGAACGACGAGAACACCTTTCCCTTTATCGCTAGGCACTGGATATAAAACCCGTTCGACAAATCCTTTTACTTTTTTATCTAAAACAAAGTATTCCCCACGGCGTGGGGTAATCCTATACGGTAAATCGTCTTCAACAAACGACGCTAACTCATCAGCATACACGCCCGCAGCATTAATAACATAACGCGCTTCAATCTCTTCTTGCTGATTGATTTCAACGATAAAGTGATCGTTTACAGGGGATATTTTAGTCACTTTTGCGTTAGTTTTAAACTGCGCGCCATTCAATAGGGCATTTTCGAGTGCCGCAATGGCGACTTCCCATGGATAGGTTACTTTAGTTGTCGGTAAATCTAAAACTTTTAAAACGCCATCAGCCAAATTGCCTTCTCGATTTTGCGCTTCATCAGCATCGAGAAGAGCCACTTCTTTGACACCGTTATGGAGGGCACGCTGATAAAGCAAGTCTAAGGTATCGACTTCTTCTTGATCGCGTGCCACCACAAAGGCACCAGAAAAAATAAGAGGGATCTTTAGCTCTTTTGCTAAAGTTTCGTACATAGTATTACCACGGACACAAAGTTGAGCTTTTAAACTCCCTGGTTTAGGGTCATGTCCCGAATGAATGATAGCACTGTTTGCGAGTGTTGCATGATTTCCAATATCGTTTTCTTTTTCTAACAATAAAATACTAACCTCATATTTTGATAGTTCTCTAGCAATCAGTGTCCCTACGACACCGCCACCAATAATGACATAATCTAACATATCTTCACTCCTTCTATAAAAACAAAAGCTAAAAAAACGGTTCATCGTTTTTTTAGCTCTACACTCTCTTTTTCTATTAAATTGTTAAGTTCCAAAAATCGGGGTTACTTGTTGTGATGGCAATCGCGCCAGCATTTAAACAAAGGCGTATTTGTGCCTCACTATTAATCAGTCCACCAAACATCACTTCACTTGAGACATAATGCTTAATCGATTGAATTACCTCAATGTTAACGGCCGGTAACACTTCTAAACACTCTGGCGCAACTTTTTGGGTAATCATTAAACTTTGCTTAAGTGAGTAAGTGTCTTTTAAGAAAAACCTTAAGATACCTAACACATTACGTTTTTTACAAACGTCGATGACTTTCGGTTTAGATGAGATAATGCCATCTACATTTAACGCTTGAATTAAGTAAATAGAGCCATATTCGTCACTTGCCAAGCCGCGAATGAGTTCAGAATGAATCAAGACTTTCTTCTTATGTTCTTTCATTGCTAAAACAAGTTCTTCAAGTTGAGCTAACTGAAAGTTCATTAAAATTCCATAACGTAAAGGAAGTTTCAAAAACTTCTTTAAATCTTGGTGAGTGCTAATAGCAGGGATGATTTTTTGTCCCTCAAACATGGAATCCTCCTTAAAAGCAAAAGAGATTAAGTCAAAAAAACTCGACTCAATCTCTCACCTCTTCTTTTATTAACTTATGTATATTATAGCTAAATCTGACTAAAAAATCAAGTTTTTTTCTGACTATCTCACTTTTTGCATATATGCTTTTGTTGCTTCTTCTTTTGGATTATCTAAAAAACTAGGTGGTCCTTCTTCAATAATGTTTCCATCATGCATGAAAATTACATAATCC
>SKFS01000147.1 GCA_007117885.1 Candidatus Izemoplasma sp. | reverse complement strand
CTATCGCTCGGTCCAACATGATGCATCGTGTTATCGGGCTCAATATGGTAAAAATAGGTCAGCGTTTGCTGCTCGAGTTTAGCGATTTTTAGGCACCACTCTAAGCCTTCTTCAAACGTAGTAAAACCATCGGCACTAACTTTCTTATGAAACAATGTCTTCGTATAAAGAGAAGGCTGCGCCTGTTTAATCCTAACCGTAAAATCCGTAAACTGAAACCGTGAATGAAGGACCTTAGGCACCTCAGCATGCGTGTAGTAATCCTTTTTTAAAAAGACCGTGTAATAACTGTCCAGCGCTTTAAAATACTGAAACCAGCCTAAAAAGCCATGCTCATACGGTGTTTTCCCGGTTAGAATACTCGTCGTTGCTGCCACGGTCGTCGGCGGAAAAACCGAACTGAGCGTCATCGTTTGATGGCGTCTTAAAAAGGCCGTTTCAGGCAAATGCTTGGTGATGATTGCTTCACCAAGTCCATCGAGAACCATGAAAAAAACATGCCGGGGTTTTTTAGATAAAACGCGGTCTAAATCATTGAGACTTTCGTGGTAACACGAAAGTCCATAGTGCTTATAAAGACTATTAGTGATGTTCACAATTGAACGTCGATAATCAATCATCGTCTTCACTCCCACTTCATTATATCAAGAAAACCATCACATCACTAAAAAAACATTCGGAAGTTTGCTATAATATGAACGAGGAGTGATACAATGCTAAATTTTACCTATGTCAACCCGACAAAAATCATTTTTGGGAAAGATCAGATTCAAGCATTAAACGACGAACTAAAACCGTATCAAAACGAAACCATACTACTTGTCTATGGTCAATCTTCGATTAAAAAACTTGGGATTTACGAGACCATCTTAGCGATCGCTAAATCCTTAAACATTACCGTAGAAGAAGAAGCGGGCGTGCGACCCAATCCCGACTTATCCAGTGTCCTAAGCGGCCGTAAAACCTGCATTGATAAAGAGGTTAAGTTTATCTTAGCCGCCGGCGGCGGCTCAGTCATCGACTGCGCCAAAGCGATTGCCTTTTCTGCCACCATCGAAAACGAAGACGATGTCTGGCCCATCTTTTTAAATCAAAACCAGGCCACCCATGCGATCCCACTCGGTGTCGTTTTAACGCTCGCAGCCACGGGCTCTGAATCAAACGGTAACGCCGTGATCACCAACGATAAAACCGCCGAGAAACGCATCGCGGGGTACCCATTTACCTACCCAAAATTTGCTATCATTGATCCCACCTATACCATGAGTGTCGATACGCACTACGCCATTGCCGGTGTCATCGACATTACCATGCATGTTCTTGAACAGTACTTCTCACCAACCACCCGCACAGAAACGAGCGACTACATGAGTCTAGGCATCTTAAAAAGTGTCATGGAAAACACTGAGCGGATGCGTCAAGACCCAAATGACTATGACACCCGAGCCAACCTATCCTGGGCCGCCACTGTTGGGTTAAACTGGATTCTCCAACAAGGCAAAGTCGGCGACTGGGCAACCCACCGTTTATCCTACCCGATTACACAATACTTTGGCACCACCCACGGTTACGCTCTAACGAGTATCTTTATCGCTTGGATGCGTTTAGCCTTAAAATACAACCCTGAAATTATGACATGGCGCTTACAACGCCTCGGTAAAGAAATCTTTAACGTCAGTGACCCAGAAACCGTCATCGAAACGCTGAAAGATTATTACCAATCCCTCGGTGCCCCCACCAGCTTAACCGATGCAAAAATAACCATCGATGACGCCATCGTCGATAAAATGGTTGATCACGCCCTAAAACTCGGTCACCTCGGCAACGTCTTCACCATTGACCCTGACCGTGCCAAAGAACTTTACCATCTCGCAAAATAAAAAACGAGCCTGTGGCTATAACCACAGGCTCGAACTATGTTAAAGATCGATGGCTTTTAACGCCGCCCCATAAGCGGGGTCTTTAAGTGCTGGATGAATCACAAAGTTTCGATCGATTTTTTTCACTTTATAATCAAACATCATTTTAAAAATTGTGTTCGCATTCCCCAATGAACCCACCACACCAAGCTCTAAATTTTTAAGCGAGAGATGTTTATACACCCCTTCAACCATGAGCGCGAGCTCATCGGTGGCCTCCTCACAAATTTGCAGTGCATAGGGATCTTTTAAATCCGCGTACTTCGTCACTAAACGGGCAATGCGTGCGACTTTCGCGCGCATTAAATATAAGTCATCATAGAGTAAGACCGCATCGTTAAAACTATGCACCTCTAACGACGTTTTTAAGTCTTTGATAAACGGCGTCGTCTCAATCCGTCCATCTAACGCTTTACCTAAATAACTGAGCGCTTGTTTTCCTAAGTCATAGGCACTGCCTAAATCGCCTTCTTTAAAGGAGTAACCGCCACAACGATGGCTTTCTTTTTGGTCGTTAACCCCAAAGGCAACACTGCCGGTACCAATAATCACGATAATCCCTTCACGGCCTTCTAAGGCACCCGTAAAGGCGCTGTATACATTGTTTTGAGCTTTAATCTTTGCGTCCTTTAACGCCGGTAATTTCGCTAATTCACTTTCAATTAACGCTTCATCGTCTTCACTAGAAATATCGCCTAAACCAATAAAGACACTTTTAATCGGACTTTTGTCTTTCACTTTTGATAACGCGTTTTGCAGCGTATGTTGGATGTTGTCAATTGACTCTTTTAAGTTCACGGTACGCACATTAGAAGGACCACCTTCACGTACCGCTAAGAGCTGTTTGTCATCATCCAAAATAACTACCCTCGTCTTATTTCCACCGCCATCAATACCTACATACATCGAATCACTCGCTTTCTAATAGTTTACTTACATTGCGTTAACATCATTATAACACAAGTTAAAATTAAGCGCTTCCAAAATTATTATTCTTCCTATTTTTTCTCCCACACAACCTCAAGTTCATTAGTTCCATCAATGCCTAAAGCCCCGATTTTTTAGTTAACCAGTATCGCGCCATAGAGCGTGGTATAATAAACTATACGTGATCACGATTCGCAGGAAAAAAACTAGTAATAGGGATTTAAAGGAGGGAAACTATGGCATTAAAACGCCACACCATTAAAACAATCAACACCGAAACGCTGTATGAAAGCTATGTTCAAAGTTCACTCATCACCGGCATCCTTCAAAAACTGAGCTATCCAAGTTTTAAAGAAGAGCTAAATACACATTTATCCGATTGTGATACGGTGCTTTATGTCGATACCTATTATCGCGAAGTTCAGTCCATGGCTATCGTCAAAGTGACGAACTATCAAGCCCATGTTCTCACAGTTTTTTCTAAAGACACCGCGTCCTTTGAGCGATGCCTTAAACGTCTTCACACTGAGTTTAGGCGTCAGCCTAACACCCATTGTCTAACACTCAAACTGACTCCCAAAGACCCAACCATCGCGCGTGTTTTAAAAAACCAGAAGTACTTGTTCACCCAAGTAAACAGGGATACCGTGAAAGCATCAAAAGTGCTCTACACAACACAGAGTGTTCTTGAACACCTCAAAGAAGCCTTGATCAACGCCAACCGACTTACCGATAGAAGCTACACTTTTCAAGGTGACATAAATCCTAAGTATCACGATTATTATGTCAACACCATCGAAGACAACATTGTGGGTGATGCGCTTAATTACCTCATCAAAAAACAAATCGAATCAGGAAGCGGCAATGAACTTTCGCGAGGTAAAGACAAGAACACACCTCCTAAAATGCACGCCATTCGTTCATCGACAGCGCTCGCCTATAACGTCTTTGAGTCAATTAATTATCACACATTCAAATGGTTTAATTGCACGTTTGAAACCTATCAGCTTGAAAAGAAACTGCCGGCACTCAGTTCAAGAGCACCGGCCAACATCGATGTCTTTTTAGCCTCTAAAAACACCCATGTGTACATTGAATCAAAGTTT
>SKFS01000066.1 GCA_007117885.1 Candidatus Izemoplasma sp. | reverse complement strand
TACCAATTTCATAATCATTATTGCCAAATGACATAAAGAAACGTCGTGTCGATTCAAACATATTTACAAGGAAATTCGCTCTAGGACGTGGTAAACGTCCATCACCACTTAAGTATATTTGTTCAAAATCTAAGCCGTTTTCTAAAAACACTTGGGCGGTGGTACCCAACAACTGCGCCGTTGATGAATCGCCATCGGCGAGCAATGTCATTTTATTGGGAATATCATTGATGTCCTCACGAAGTTGTTCGAGTTGTCTAATCGCTAAAACAATATTGGTGAGTTCACCCGGATTATGGTGTTCACTGTACGTTCTTAGTCCTTCATTAATGTGTTCTAACGTTTCTATCCAACGATCAAGACGTGCCTCAACATCAGGAATATACGTCACTAAACGCCAGTTACGGAAGCGGTCTGAAGTATTTCCTGTTAACTTTTTAATTTCTAAGCTTAACTCTGTCATCTCATCCATAATCGTCACAACGTGTTCGTATGCATTACGATAAGGTTCTAAGACAACCCGGAGTTGAATTTCATTCACTCCCGCTTCAAAGTAAAACAAGTAATCTTCCTCACCGTTGTTCAAGGTATAGTTACGGTAATCGTTCGTATAGTGAAAAGGCACCATACGCATATCGCTAAACGGCACTTCGCCGTTTATTTTTATCTCTCTAAAGACCGGCATTTGCATTAAATAGTTTTGCCGATACTTAAAGCTCAAATGATAGAAGCCACTTTCTGCCACGTCAACATGATAGGTTAACGTATTGTTTCCATGTCTAAAACTCCATCCATCGATGGCGTTTAATCTTAAGGAACGCGTATCATACGACGTTGCCGATGGATCGCGTTCACCACGCAAACGTGTGGCTGGATTGCTTTTCGAGATGAATGATTCTGCCCCGATACGTATCAGTGTATTTTCAACGACCGTTGCGTCAATTGAGGCAAGATAGTCTTCATACGTAGGAATGGCGCGAACACTGCGGACAAAAAATTGACTAATCACCATTTCCCCACGAACATGTATGAGTTCAATCGTGTTTTCTCCTGCTTCGAGTTTAAAGGTTAAAGGATCGACATTGAGTGCTGTGGAATCGTAAAAATAGCTAGTCCTAATTGAGCGATCTTTCACAGCATTGGGCATAATCTCATTGCCATAACGATCCCTTGCGAATGCCGTTTGTGGCATCAACCAGTCCGTATATAGCTCAATAGTCCGGCTTTCATCAAAAAGATACGCACCGTTAATTTTTACGCCGATGCGATTGACTAAAATACTCGGTCCACTGTCTGCTTGCTCAAGACCTAGATGGTATTCACCACTAACCGGTACATTGACCGTTAATGATATCACCTCACCACTCGTGAACTGACGCACTTGACCTTGATAGTCAAAGCGTTCACCATCAATGAGGGTGCCCCCCATCTCTTCAGCAGAAATCGTGATATCGATGCCTTCAGGACGGCCCACATTCCAGGTTCGTTGAACATTATGGTATGCGCTTGTAAACTGACCGGATGGATTGACGATGTTCGCATCGACTTTCGCGACAGTTTCACCTTTTAGATCATCGTTAGTAAACCAAACAATGGCAAAGATCAGAAGCAAACCAATCATTGCTCTTTTTGGTGTGATAATAGTCTTTAAATTTTTCATTCATATCACCTCGAAAATCAATCAAGCTTGGTTAAAAAACCAAGCTTGACTTTTAGTTAATCAAAATACGAGTCTAATGAAGTTTCTACGAGTTCATTGAGTTTTTCTTCCCATTCTCTAGCAAAAACTTCGGGAGTAATCAAGCCTTGTGAAATTCTTGTAAAGTAATCGTTATCATCACTGCCAACCCATTCCCAAAACTCTTTATAACCCGGTAACCACTTATCGACATCCGGTTTTGAGAACTCAAACAGTTCAACACTTTCGCGAACACCTTCAACATAATCAATGAAAAGTTCCGCACGTTCCCATATTTCAGGATAGTCGGCGATCGGGAAACGATCTAAATACATATCACCACGTGCTTCCATCATATCTAAACGAGTTTCCCATCCTTGTTTACCGAAGCTCATCCATTTAGCAAGTAAATACGCTTCTTCAGGATGTTCTGTTTGTGAAGACACCACCGTAAAGTCTAAAATCGTTGGTGGGAACTGCCCTGCCGCGCCACCTGGATAAGGCCAAAAGCCTACTTCTTGACCGTATTCTTCAAACATGCCATCGACCATCCAAAGATTCCAAGAACCATCGATTCTAAAGGCAATGTGTCCAGCAAACCACGGCCAGATATCGCCAAGAATATCCATTTCTTCTTCAGTAAAGGCAGCGACAACATTTTGTGCATAGAGCTCGAGTTTTGCATTATACGCATCAATCCATGCCTGAGAGGTAAAGTTAAAACGCTCACCATCCCATGTTTGATAGCCAACATCTTCAAAATCCATAGTTGGCCAAATCGCTTCAAAGTCTAAATCGCCAAACCAAGGATCAATCCCGTATACGATATCGTTTTGTCCTGCTTGACGAACTTGAATTGCCAGTGCAACCCACTCATCATATGTCCAATCTTTTTCTGGAATTGGGATATTATAATAGTCGAGCAAAGTCAAATTAATGTAAATCCCTTTAATAAATTGGAAAGAGGGAATTGCAAACCGTTGTCCGTTGTATACCGCTGTTTCAGCAATATTCGGATAAACTAAAGCCGTATCAGGATCGGCATTCCAAAACTCAGTGACATCGAGGAGCATCCCATTTGATAGTCCTGTAGGAACATTATCAATGGCGAAGACATCCGGTAAAACACCAGCGGCTTGGGCATTGAGTAAGTTCGCAGTGAACGCACCACCCGTCCCAGTAATATCGCGACGAAGTTCAACCGTTATATGCGGATAAGCTTCCATAAATGAAGCAATAAGCATTTCGTTAAGTTCTTGATCGCCCCAGTCTGCATACGTTAAAACAATGTTTCGTGTCGGTGTACGTCCACCGGTATCACCATTGCCAGGTTGATTATTCCCATTATCGCCATTAGGTTCTTCACCATTTCCACATGCGGAAAGTGTAACGATTCCCATGAAGACCACTAAAAAAAGCCAAAGTTTTTTCATATTATATTTCCTTTCTTAAAAATCTTTAAAGCTGGGAGTCGAGGGGAGGGTGCCTCCCCTCTCATGCAGTATGAAAATAGTATACTATGATTAATTCAATAATCGGTGTCGAATCTTATAAAATGATTTTATTCTTGGTTATCTTGCACTTCAACACTCAAAACAACATTGTCAATCATAATCTCACTTGGTGCAAACGCTGGGGTGTTTCCTAAGATAAAGATCATTGTTGCATTCTCTAGTGTTTCATGTGTGAAAATAAAGGTAAACTCAAAGTGTTGTGGCTCTTCAGTTAAAGTAAACGTTTGACCAAAGTGATCAGTCATACGCGCTTCAATATCACGTTCAGCTGTCGAACTTGCAGTAAAACTAATGCGGTAGATAGTGCCTTCAACAAGATTAAAACCTTTTTGTTTAAGCATTACACCCCACTCATGATTACCCGGTGCTTCAACATCGATAACCATCGCTTCATCTACAACTGTGAATGATGCAACCGCACCATCCCAGCCAGCCACATATTGATACCAGAACCCCGGTTCAGTAATGTCTGCCCAGCCAGCATCGGGATCTTGCACTTCCTCAGGCACTTCGGTAGTGACTTCAAAGGTACCATCGACAACTTGTTCTGTGTCTTCAAAGACTAAATCATTTGGATTAATCCCTTCATAGAAGACAACATTATCAATCGTAATGACACTCGGTGCAAACGCTGGGGTGTTACCTAAGATAAAGATCATTACCGCATTTTCCATGCTTTCACGATCATAAACAAAGGTAAACTCAAAGTGTTGTGGTTCTTCAGTTAAGGTAAACGCTTGACCAAAGTGATCTGTCATACGCG
>SKFS01000008.1 GCA_007117885.1 Candidatus Izemoplasma sp. | reverse complement strand
TGACATCGATTAAAACATTCGCTGCATCGGTTATTGGTGCTTCACACATCAAGCAAAAATTACCGTGCCATGACGCCCATCTCATCCGTTTAATTCATGATGGCAAAGGCATGATTGCGGCGGTGAGTGATGGCATGGGGAGTGCCAAACATGCCGAGATTGGTAGTGCGTTAGCAGTCGAATGTATTGTTGATTATTTAACCGACAAACTCAACATAGACGATGAAGAAGAAACTGTTATCAAGATAATTAAAGAAGGCTTTTTTGAAGTGCAAAAACGTTTGGAATCGGAAGCGGAAATGACGTCGATTGAGGTGCGTGATTTGAACTGTACCTTATTGCTTTTTTTAGCCATGGATGCTAAAGAACAATACATTGGCCAAGTGGGCGATTGTATCGCCATTGGCCAAGTGAGTCCTGAAGAGGAGTACCGTGTTATTGCGCTACCTCAAAAAGGCGAGTACGCCAACCAAACCTTTAGTGTTGTCAACTATGAAAGTGTTGAAAACGGCGAGTACTATAAACTTGAAACGTCGTTAAAACGTGTTGCTTTAATGAGTGACGGCTTAGAACATATTACGATAAATCTCGGCACAAAAGCGGTCTCAAAAGGCTTCTTTGATCCGTTTTTTAACGCCTTTAATCAAGAACACTTTAGTGAAGCAAAAGCCTCCGCTTCACTAAGTCGCTTTTTAGCGTCGGATCGAATTAATAAGAAAACCGATGATGACAAGACCCTTGTGATCATTGAATTTTCAACGTGAAGAAGTATTATTTAGACGACGGATCAAAGATTGTTGTTGATCCGAATAATCCCTTAGGAAAAGGAGGCGAAGGGACGGTCTATACTTTACACGGCGAAGAAAATATTTTGCTTAAAGTGTATAGTAAACGCGCATTGAATCGCATGCCAGACATTAAAGACAAAGTCACAGAAATGGTTAAAAAGAAACCCTCACTTCTCACCTATCAGGGGTTAACGATCATTGCTTGGCCAGCTAAAACGGTTTATGACAGCAACCATAACTTTGTGGGTTACTTAATGCACCGTGTCAATGCTAAAAACCATTTAAGCCATGTCATTACACCGGGCTTACAAAAACGCAAGTTTCCTGACATCACTTGGAAAGATCGTCTTGTCGTCGCGATTAACTTAGCGCTCGTCCTCGATCAAATTCATAAAAATGACGCCGTGATTGGTGATATTAATACGTCTGACTTCTTTGTTTATCCTGGCCTTGAAATCGGTGTCGTTGATACCGATAGTTTTCAGTTTAAAAGCAACCAAGGACGACTTTTTCATTGCAACGTATTTACCCCTGACTACACCCCTCCTGAAATCATTCGTGCGCAAAAATCAAAGCGACAAATTGAGCGTACGGCAAACAATGATAACTATGGTTTAGCGATTTTAATCTTTCAAATTCTTATGAGTGGTGTCCATCCGTTTTCAGCACGGATATCGCAAACCTTAGGCTTTGATGGGAACGCGATTAACTACTGCATGGAAAACGAGATTTTTCCTTACCATACGAAACAAAAAACGATTAAGCCACCGAAAAACGCGATGCCGTTGTTGTTTTTACCTGAAACGATTCAAGCGATGTTTATTAGTGCCTTTAAGCCGTATCAGGACGGCGAATTAAGACCGACGTCTGAAGCTTGGGTCCAAGCTTTAAGAACGGTGAAAGAGAACTTAAAACAATGCCGTAAAAAGAAAGCGCATTATTTTCCTAATCACTTTCGCAAGTGTCCCCTTTGTGAACGTGAAAAGTCTAAAGATTATGACCATTTATTAAATAAATACAGTAAAACGCAAAGCCATTATACCGTGCTTACGACCGCGGATAAAACTAAGGTTTTCGTTCATCAAGAAAAGGAACTTTTTAAAACTTTAAGTGGGAAATATATGGCCACAAGTAAACGTAAACGCATCGCTTTACTGTTCTCTAAAGCGCTTCTAAGCAAACACGCGATTGAAGACCGCATCGATCAGCTGCTTGAGCACGCATCGCTAAAAAGCGTGCGTAAACATACGCTCGTTCCCTTAGAAAAACTTTATGAGGACGACCGTTTTTGTGGCATCTTATTAAAAAAACGCGACAATCTTTACCCACTTGAACAGTTTATTAAAGCGTCCCGTTTAGGTAGATTAAGCATCACTGAAAAAGTTAAAGTGATGGTTGCTGAACACGTAGCCAGTCTTTTTCAAAGTTTAGAAAAAGAAGGTGTCATGATCGAGTATGAACACCTGTATATCGATAAATCATTGAATATCGTTATTCCTGATTTTGCTTTACTCACCTTTAAAGGCATGACAATTCCTCAAGTGTCGATGCATCCTGATGATTACTACCCGCAAGAATACTATCTTTATCAAAACTATATGGACACGTTAGCGCAATTAAAACAATCGGAAAGCCTAGAAGAAAAAGAAGCGGCGACTAAACCCGCGGTTATTGACATCGAAGAAGCACCTCAAGAAGACCAAGGATTTATGTTTGAACAGAGTGCTCGACACCTCGAAGTAACGGAAAACAAAAAGACGGACACGGTCGTGAAAATTGAACAGTATAGCCACCGTGATAGTCAACCGATTCGGTTTCGTTTAGCGATTATCCTCCACCGTATTTTAGCGAATGTTCATCCTTTTGAAGGCCATTACAATCAAGCGAAGAAGGAAAGTAGTTTCTTTATTAAAAACAATCTTTACCTCCATAAAAACAATGACGCGATGAAAGACATTAAGGATTCATCACGCGTCATTGAAGAATTTCCGATAAACATCGAAAAACTATTTGAACAAGCGCTCATGGTTAAAAACCCTAAGGCGATTAAACGGCCTTCACCCCGTCGCTGGGTGAACGGTTTAAGACGCTATCGCTATAAGCTGAAACGCTGTAAGCAAAACTTACGGCACTACTATAAAAGCAGTCTATATCGCTGTCCTCTTTGTTTCCGTGAAAACGAAAAAGCGACACTTGAGACGATGCGCGATTTTTGTAAAGAAGAAAAGAAAACCAAGCTTGATTACTTCGTCGCAATCAATCTTGGCTTTAATAAAATTATTTTAGCAAGCATCCTCATCGCCATGATTTTTACGATTAACGCAAATCTTACCTCAGAACTCGCCGCAGAACTTCAAGCGATTGATATCGCTACGAAACAAGCAGAGTTTTTAGCGCTCATTCGTTTTGAAGTAATTCGTGATATTTTTGCGAATATTCTCAACGGTGTAAGGACAATTTGGCAAATGATTGCCGGATAGGAGAGCTACGTATGACAACCCTCGCTGAATCCTTAATCTTTTTAGTTTATGTTTGGTTGCTGATTAACGTATTATTATTCAGCATAAGAATCGTCAAGTTTTTTAAAAAGGATACGCTTAACTATCGACGTAAACGCCGGTTAAAAACGACGATTCGCGTCAATTTTCTCTACGCGCTTATCGCGCTGATTGTGGGGTTTATTTTACTATGAAATATACAATTGAAAACCTTTTAATTTTAGCGGGTATCGGTTTATTAATGTTTAACAATGCTTTTGAACACGACATCATTAATACGATTATGAACGTGCTTATCCGTAATGCGGCCTTATTGCTCGCGATTTACATTGTTGTGATTTATTTGAATGATGGGTTGAATTACTTAAAAGTTAAAGCCCAAACGTATTTATCACCAAAATGGCAGCGTTTCAAGCGAAAGCTACGCTCAGTAGTAAAACGTTAAGACAGTATCGTATCCTCACTAGCCATTAAGACTATAACCTATAAAAAGGTGTCGCGCGTTGATGCGACACCTTTTTTAAGCGGTTAACGGTAGTACTTTTTACGGATGGTCCCATCCACTTTATGCACTATGACAGATGTGTGCGCGTGGTCCGCTAAAGTTTCAGCGTAAGCAATGGCTTCTTTTTGAGTCTTAAAATACTTAATCGTCTTATCGGAATGTTCTTTACGAACACGCCACATTTTGTAGTG
>SKFS01000094.1 GCA_007117885.1 Candidatus Izemoplasma sp. | reverse complement strand
TGAAGAAGATACTGAGAAGTATACGTTTTCTCATTTAACTCAAGCCTTAATGTTAATTAGTTATGCTGCGAGTATCGATGAATTCCAACATGAGGTCTACGCCCGTCCTGAGATGAGTATTGATGAACGTAAAGCGGTTTGGCAAGCCATCGATAAAAAGTACTTCCCGTATAAAGTGTACGACCAAAACGATTATTTAACACGGGGCAATGGCTGGCAATCGATTATGCACGTCTTTGTCGTCCCGTTTTATATGATTGATTACGCCTTAGCGCAAGTCTGTGCCTTCCAGTATTGGAAAGAGTCACAGGAAGATAACGCGGCAGCGTGGCAAAGTTATTTAACGCTTTGTAAAGCAGGTGGCTCGGATTCTTTCTTAGGGTTACTCAAACTCGCCGGTCGCGATAATCCGTTTACACTTGGCACCTTAGATAAGATTATTCCTAATATTAAAGATTACCTCGACGCGATTGACGATCAAACGCTCTAACAGTGTTCATTTGAACACTGTTTTTTTTCGCAAAAGAAAAGACGACGGTGTCGTCTTTTAAGGGAGTAAGTCGTTGGAGGCTAAGAAGTCGTAGATGAGATGAATACTCACTGCTAGTCCTTCGTTATCCGCGCTTGACCAAGTGTTAATGCCCACGAGATTTCCGTGGATATCGGTGAGGGCACCGCCACTATGGCCGCTTACCACATTGGTGGAATGATGCACAACATCAAAGTTTACCGCGTCAATCGATACCATACCTAAGTATTCCCCTTGGAAATACTCGGCATCGTCGGGTTTTCCAAAGGATAAAACAAACTCACCCACTTGTAAAACATCCTCAACACGGGTACTAATATTGACTAAATGGTAATAGTTGTGATCCACTTTAAAACGAATGACCGCAAGGTCTAAGTCCGCATCAAAAGCAACCAGTTCACCTAGGATCGGTTCATCCTGATGACGCATTTGAACGTAATACTCAGCGTGATTAAAGTGTCTTGGGTTCACAACATGGTAGTTGGTTAGCGCGTATAAATACCCGCCATCTTCCTTATAAAGAACTCCTGAGCCTTGGGCTTCAAAAGCGAGGTAATCGGTAAACGTGCCATCATAAACAAACGCCGTAATGCCAACGTTGGCTTCTTGAAGCATGGCATGAATGGCTCTTAATTCCGCTTCGTTGAGAGTCTCTTCGGTTTGAAAATTACATGCGGCAAGTGATACAACGAGCGATATGAATAAACCAAAGAATAGTAGTTTGCGCATATCATCACTTCCTAACTAGTCTCTATTATACGCTATTTCGGAAAAAAACACACGGTATTTTACTCTTTTGTATCCTTAAGAATTTCTTGATGTACGAGTTTTCCACTCGTAATAGCGATGGGTACACCGGCACCAGGGTGAACACTGCTTCCCGCAAAATAAAGGTTTTTCGCATACGGATAGACGTTTCTTGGACGGAAGTAATTGCTTTGTTTAAGCGTCGGTGCGAGTCCGAAGGTGGCGCCATAATGGGCGTTGAGTTCTTTTTCAAAACGAACCGGTGTCATGATTTCTTCAAAATCGATTTGCTTACGAAGGTCTTCTAAGCCTTCAAGTTTTTCCAGTTTCGTGAGAATTTTTTCTCGATAAGCGTTGACCACATCGTCGGTCCATTCAAACGTGCTCGTTTTTAGTTCCGGTACCGGAACTAAAACATAAAGTGCTTCTTTTCCTTCAGGCGCTACGCTGTCATCGATTTGTGATGGGCTATATATGTAATAGGCGGGATCGCTTGGCAGTTCACCGCGAAAGATTTCGTTTAAGTTTTCATCAAAGTCCGAACCAAAGTATAAGTTATGCACTTTTAAATCGACTTTTTTATTAATGCCTAAGTACATCAAGAACACACTACAGGAATAATCGAGGTTGTTGATGTAAGTCTCGGTATACTTGCCTTTCGCTTTAGGGTTTTTAATAAGGTTGTTCATGGCGTAAGGGAAGTCGGCATTACAAACAACGGCATCACTGTCAATGCGTTGATTGTTGACTTTAATGCCTTTTGTTTCTTTGCCTTCAATAATGATTTCATGTACTTTTGCGTTAAACTCGATTTTACCGCCGAGTTCTTTAAAGCGTTTTTCTAAAGCTTTGGCATAGCTGTACATACCGCCTTTGCTGTAGGACACACCATAAAGGGTTTCAATCATCGGAATGATCGTATAAATCGACGGGCCTTTTTTCGGACTAATGCCGATATAAAGCGTTTGAAACGCTAACGCTTTTTGGATTTTTTCATCTTTCACAAACTTTTTAATCGTATGGTGAGCACTGTCAAAGGTTTTGAGTTTTAACGCTTGAATCAGTGTTTTAGGGTTGTAAAAATCTAGCCGTGAGCGAAAGCTTTTCTCAATAAAATGGTCCTTTGCCACAAGGTATTTCTCATACGTTTTATCGAGGTAGTTTAAATAGCCTTTAGCCACGTCATCCCCGCGGCTTTCTAAGTCCGCCATCAACTTAGTTAAATCGGTGCTCGCATCCATAATGTCGCCATCCCAAAAGGTAATCCGGTACATCGGATCAAGCGTTTGATAGTTGATGTAATCCTGAGGATTGACCCCCGTATACGCGAGAACTTCATAATAAATCTGCGGCATCATCACAATCGTCGGTCCGAGGTCAAACGTAAACCCCTTGCCTTTAATTTGGTTCATTTTGCCGCCCACTTCTTTGCGCATTTCATAGATTGTAACATCGTAGCCATCGTGTTGTAACCGAAGGGCTGCAGTCAGACCGGCAACGCCTGAACCAATGACAGAAATTTTTTTCATATGTTTACACCTTCCTTCATTACTCTCATTCTAAAGATTTTCTAGGACGGTGTAAAGGGTTTTCAAGAAAATCACGCATTTCCTTACTCTATTGCACAGAATCACTGAAAATATGGCTTCTTTTTTTACAAAAGGCGTAAACTACGTTATAATAAAGTAACACAATAAAAGTGGGGTTTTTAGAATGGATAAATTTGAGTATTGTGAGACGATTATTCAAGAGAGTTCGAAAAGTTTCTATAAAGCTTTTTCTCTTTTAGAACAACCTAAAGCACAGGCTGTCTACGCGATTTATGCATTTTGTCGCACGGCTGACGATGCGATTGATCTCGACAATGACATTAAAAAAATCAATCAAATGAAAAGCGACGTAAAGAGTACCTTTGAAGGGGTTGTGCCAAAAGACTTAATGTTTGAGGCGCTTTATGAGACGATTATGCGTTACCCTTCAAATGTTGCACCGTATCTTGATTTGCTCGATGGTATGCGCGATGATTACTACAATAAGCCGATTAAAACGGCCAGTGATTTCGATGAGTATTGCTATAAGGCGGCGAGCACAGTAGGCTTAATGCTTTTACCAGTCATTGCCTCTAAAAAATATAAGTCGGATTCACAGAAGTTAAAAAAGGTCGCAATTGAACTCGGTAAAGCCATGCAAATCACGAATATTCTACGCGATGTACGCGAAGATTTAATGAGCGACCGCGTCTATTTTCCGGATGAACTGCTTGAGCAGTTTGGTGTAAATATCGAGATTATCCGTACCGGATTAGTCACCGCAGAGTGGCGTGCCTTAATGGAACATTATATTGATATCGCCAAAAAGAAATACCAAATTTTCTATGACAACATCGAACTCTTTGATGAGGATGCTATTTATCCAACGTACTTAGCAGCCACGTTTTATGAGGGCATTTTAGATGTCATCCGTAGAAAAGATTATACAAACATTAACCGGCGTTATTATGTTTCAAATCTGAAGAAGTTTTTTATGATGAGAAGCGTTAAAAAAGAACTTAAGCAAAGGGGTCTGAGTGAATGATCGGTGTTTTATTATCATTTGGCTTTGTCTTTTTAGTCATTGGTGTTGCCACCTTATTTGATAAACTCAATGTCTTTAACGATGAAGGCAGCCGGAAGTTTATTCATATCGGTGTCGCGAACTGGTGGATTGTTGCG
>SKFS01000025.1 GCA_007117885.1 Candidatus Izemoplasma sp. | reverse complement strand
TCTAAGTAAAAATCCATCAGCATCCGTTGTTTCCCGGTTTCAAAGTTTAAGCCTTTAGTCACTGTGAGGATGCGTATGGGTTTAGTGGATTTACTTTCGGCGTACGTAATCATCTTAGAAATGACGTCATCGATTTGTGTATTGTATAAAACACTTTGATGTTTTAACACATGATTAAGTTTTAAGGTTATACCCGTTTCGATAAATTTCATCATCTCACCTAAATATCCATAGTTCTAGTTTTTCAATAGCCCAAAACAAGTATCTTTGTTCATCGGTAATCATACGCCCCATTACTTGCATCCCAATACGAATACTCTCTTCTTGATTATCACTTGATAGTGTATTTGAAGTGAGTCTTGCGGTGACTATGTAGAATGATTGGCCACTTGACTGATCAACGCGACTATCCGATTCAATGTGAATCACTTCCGCTTCAGCAAATCCATAAGATCTTGCGGGTAATGCAGGAATCTCTACACGTACCCTTTGTCCTACATGAACTTGTGCGATATCTTGGTTTAGTACATAAAACTGTATGGTAAAGGTATCATCTTCATCCATTTGATGAACCCTTAAAAGTTCTTGGCCTGCGGCTACTGTACTGCCTGCTTGTAATGGTTGAACATAGTGGATCAAACCATCAAATGAAGCGTATATTTTGTAGTGCTCAAGTTGGTGATTGAGTTTTTTAATTTCATTTTCATATTGTGAAATGGTTTGTGTTTGCTGATCAATGGTCGCTCTAACATTTGCTTTCTTGACACGTTTTTCTTGTTCTGGATTATTGGATAACTCTAACATGTCTAAGAAGTTTTCGACTTCATAGTATTTTGTAATATGGTTAAGATTATCTACATCAAAGAGATTTTCTTCTATCTCTATGGATTCTAAGAGTAGCATTTCAAGTTGGTGATTAGTTAAGAGTTGTTCTAACGCTACATCATAATTCGCAATATCACTTTCAATGGCTCTTCCATCAAGTTCAACAATCAAATCACCTGCTTGAACAAAATCGCCTTCTTGAAAGTGAACCGCTAAAACGGTTGAATTCACTAAAGGAACAACACTTTGTGTTGCTTGAGGTTTTACCATGCCTTGCGTTTGAACGACAATTTCTTTGGTGCCTATGTAACTCCATACAAGTAACAATGAAAGTGTCGCTAAAACAAAATAGAAAAACCATAACATAAACCTAGGAATTTGATGCTCAACGACTTCTCTTGCATCGGATAATTCTTTAAACTCATACGTTTTACTTCGCATCGACTAATCCCTCGCTTCCGCCTATTTGTGATGCCCACATGGCGTAATAGTCGCCTTTTAAGGCAAGCAACTCTTTATGGCTGCCAAACTCTTTAATCTCGCCTTGATCCATTAAGGCAATCTTATCGGCCTTTCGTATTGTTGATAACCTATGGGCGATGATGATTTTGGTCATCTCCGGGTAATCATTAAAGAGCACATTTGTGATCGCTGCTTCTGTTTTGGCGTCTAAGTTTGACGTTGCTTCATCTAAAATAAGCATGGATGGGTTTTTAAGTAATGCTCTGGCAATCGCTAAGCGTTGTCTTTGACCCCCACTTAAGTTATGCCCGCCTTCTATGAGTGTTGATTGATATTTTTTAGGTAAGGCTTGGACAAAATCATCAATCTTTAAGCGTTCACATACTGTTTTCATCGCTTCAAAATTTACCATCCCTTGCCCTAAAAATAAGTTTTCTTCAATTGAACCACTAAACAAGAATACATCTTGGGATACATAACCGATGTGATGACGTAAGCTTTCTTTGTTCATCGCGGTAATATCCATATCGTCAATTTTTATCTCACCGTTTTCAATGCTGTATAAATTAAGAAGTATCTTTGCAAGGGTGGTTTTCCCACTCCCAGACTCTCCGACAATCGCAATCGTTTCTCCTGGTTGAATACGCATTGAAAGGTTATTTAAAACAAGTCTTCTCGTTCCGTATCTAAACTGAACCTCTTTTAAATCGATTTGTCCTTTTAATGTTTCTGGTTTATATTTCTTTTCTTCATCGATATCATATTCTAGTTCTAAATCAATGATTTCTGATAAACGTTCACTCGCGACGACTGCGCTTTGGATTTGTTGCTGCAATCCGATTAAATTCTTTAATGGACTTAGGAAATATGCAAGGAGTGCATTAAAGGTTAAGAGTTGTCCTAGTGTTATTTCACCACGAATTACCATGAGCGCTCCAAACCAAAGGATAAATAATCCACCTAACGCTTCAACTATTCCAATTAATGAGCCTTGAACGTTACTTAATATTCCACCCTTCTTCCCAATGAGCACACTTTTGATATATCTTCCTTCGGTTTCTAAACTTGCACTGTCTTCAGCATTAAATGCTTTAATTGTCTCTACGCCATGTATGCTTTCAATGAGTTGCGAACTAACTTTTGCGCCTTGTTCCATTGATGCACGTTGAATCTTCTTAAATGGACGAATGAATCCGTAAACCAAAATACCATATAAAACAGCGATAATCACTGTAATCAAAAACATTGTAGGATTAATTGTATAGAGGATAATTCCACCAAAGATAACCATGATGCTATCTAACATGACAGTTAATGTTGCTCCACTCACGACATCTTTAATCACACCAGCATCTTCAAACCTTGAGGTGATTTCTCCAATCTGTCTAGTTGAGAAAAATCCTAAAGGCAGTTTTGTAACATGCTTGTAATATCCCATCATTAATGGAATATCAAGTCGTATCGATAAATACATTAGCAAATGACTTCGAAACGCGCCCAAAACAATGTTAAGAACGTAAAGACCCACAAAGGCAATCGACACAACATGAAGGGTTCTTTCTAAACCAAAGGGGATAATCTCATCCATCAAAAATTTGAAATAGAATGAACCAATTATTCCAAATATAGTTAATACAATACTCATTAAGAAAACATTAATCATAAGGCTTTTTTGAGGTATTAACATTTTGAAAAACCTCGTGAAAGTCCCTTCGGTTTCATTCCTCTTCTCAAATGTATAACTTGGCTTTAAAACAACTAAGTACCCGGTCCACATCCCTGCAAAATCATCAAAGGATAGTTTTCTAACTCCCTTTGCAGGATCGGCAATGATTACTTTCTTTTCTGTGATTTTATGAATTACGACATAGTGTTGGATATTATCTTCGGTTAAAACATTCGCAATTGCTGGCAAAGGAAAAGGTGTGAGTAAGTTTTCTCTTGTTCCTTTAATCGCTTTAGCAGTAAATCCTAATTGTTCTGCGGCTTTAACAATCCCATATACATTGGTTCCATAGGAATCTGTTCCTGCAATTTCTCTTATCTTTGATATTTGCAGCTTCAAATCATACGTTTTACTGATTGTTGACAAACATGCGGCACCACAGTCTTTAATATCATGTTGTTTCACACAAATGTACTTCTTCTTTAACATATATAAACATCCCCTATAAAATGATAAAAGCCCTATGCAAAAAGGGCTCACACTTATCCCTATATATTGTGTATAAAACCATTATAATACTGTTTTTCACTCCTGAACAGCGCGGATATGTCGTACTTTTTAAGTGGTTAGCGCTTACATTGTATATTTTTATGATCTACACATAAAAAAATCATTTGCCAAGATTGACAAATGAATGTTTTTTATTTTTTGTCTTTAGTTGTACGAGTTTATTTCATTTTTCGGCAATAGTTGTACGAGTTTATTTCCAATAGTTGTACGAGTTTATTTATTTTGTGCTTTAAGCGCGTAAAAACGAGATATAACAGCAAATTTTTAGGATAATTAATTATCCTTTTTATTTTTCATTAGAACATAGACCGAGCCTTCTTTAATTTTAGACTCAGAAACTTGTATACTTGATTTTTGGCTTTTGTCTTTCATGAATCCATATTCTATTAATAATGTAGTATGATAATCATCTTCATCTAAAACATTCATGAGTAATTGACTATAACTATAATTATTCGATAGATATTCGATTAGCAGATTCAGTGCTAAGTTTATCTGTTTATAATCATTTGCTTTTTCGTAAATGGATAAGTTTAGAATTATATCCTCACCTATCTTTTGATAACCAAG
>SKFS01000077.1 GCA_007117885.1 Candidatus Izemoplasma sp. | reverse complement strand
CTATCTAGGTAAGGGATGTGAAAGAGTGATAAGCTTGGAAAACTATAGCTATTATTTAGTCTTTGATATTGAAACTACCGGGCTTGATTATGAGAACGATGCCATCATTGAGTTTGGTGGGGTACTGATTGAAGCCACAAAGAGCGGATTGGTCGTGGTTGATACGCTAGAATACTTTGTTAAAACCGACAAAACCATTCCTCAAGCGATATTGGACCTCACCCATATCCGCTTAAGCGATGTTCAAGCAGGCATTTCTCAAAGTGCCCTCGCTGAGTGCCTAAAAAAGTACCATCGTGATGATATTCTTTGGGTCGCGTACAACGCACAGTTTGATATTTCTTTTATCAATACCCTTTGCAAAAATCACTGCCCGAATGTCCGGTTTAAGCCTGAGTTGCTTGATTTGATGAGTGTATACAAAGATTACTACGATTACCCACATAAGCTCGACGATGCCTTAAACCAGTTTGGTATAACCTCTGAAGGTCCACATCGAGCGATTTATGATGCCAAGGCAAGTTATCTTTTAATGCAAGCGCTACACCGTAAACACGGGGTAACACCTTACATCAATGTCATTGGCTATCACCCTAAATACGGCCTGTCGGGTGTTCGTTTTAGCCATGTGCGTTACTTACCCCATCCTTATCAAAAACAGAGTTTAATTCACCAATTGTCAAAAAAAATTCCACGCTTTTAAAAGCTGTGGAATTTTTTATCGTTTAAGGAATATCAATAAATAGATAGCCAATAAATATATCGCCATCTTCTGTTTCTAAAACATAGCTGAAAATAACTCGCGTTCGCTCTGGATTAGCGGTGAGAAGCGATTCGATAAAGCTCGCATTAATCGTTAAGGTGCCATCACTGAACGTATAATCTGCTTCAGTAATATCTTGCCCTGACAGACCGTTAAACGTGCCACTAAATAACTCAAACTGATACACGATGTTTTGATTCGTCTGATACTGAGTCGTCCGTGATGACATCAAATAGGGGCGCTCAACATATTCAATGTCCATAATAATCTCGATGCGCCCTTCAGGAGTAATTACATCAAGCGTGTATGTGAGCTCCGGATTAAGGTTAAGCAAGTCACTATAAGCTAACGATAAAACGTCATTAAAGAAGCTAAATTCAAGACGTTGATGATGCAAAAGCACTGTCTCTATCTCAATCACATCGCTTAACTCGACTGTCACGTTGCGTAGCATCGCTTGATTATACGTTAGTTCCGTCGTGCTCAGTACATCGCGATACGTATGGAAGTACACGGTACGCGAGGGCTGGGATAACTGATTGAGATGTTCGGTCGTTACGGTAATTTCATAGAGCGCTTGATCGTCTAAATCGACGAGGTTAAACACCGCTTCATCAACATGGAAGACAGTTTCATTAACGGTCACTCTAAACTGAGAGTAAACCGCGGGGGCATCCCACAATAACTCTTGGTCGACAATCCGAACATTGGTTGGATGATCGAGGGTCCGTTCAATCGTAAAACTAAACGATGTCCATTCTGAGCGCTTTTCACCTTTTGAAGCGCGAACTTCAATCGTATAACTGCCATTAGGTAAATCAAAAATCGAGTATTCTGGGTTGACAACTTGAAACGTCAAACCATCACGGAGAATTTGATAGGCTTGGGCACCTTCAACGGCATCCCAAACAATCGTCTCTTGAACTTTTCTTAATTGACTGGGCGCATCAAGAGTCTCTTCGCGGGAAAACAAGCCACAGCCTTGTAAAACTAGGAGTAAAAACACAATAAGCATCCATTTCTTCATAGTTAACACCTCTTAAAATATATTGTATCACATTCACAATCGCTGGTGCGGTTTTTTTATTTTTTATGGCAAGGGAATCGCGTCATGATCGAACCAAATCAACTCGACAAAATGAGGATAATCGATAAATGGATTTCGGTTGTTTTGATAAGTATAGATAACCTGGTTACGATGGCGCTCAAAATCATCCACAGGATCATCAAAATGGAAGGCTAGTAAACTTGATAAAAACCCTTGAATGGCGCCTTGACGTGTATACGTTGGTTCATCCGCTAAGGTATCACGGAGAATAAGGTGATCATACTTTGTCACCATATAAAAGTAGATCCTTGCCACATCACCGCGGTCTTCACCGGGATAATAACTAACCCTTGATACCGTTTGAAAATCGAAAAAAAGGTTACTTCTCGATTGATTAACACTCGGTGTGATGGCCCGTAGATTATGTAGATCCGTGGCAATACTAATCGTAAAGTTATCCGCTCTAGGGACGCCTAAACGTGAGTTTGGCCAGACGTGTTCTCGTTCCCATAGCCGTGTCGCATCACCCACCCATGTTGCTTCTACGGCCAGACGATCATAAATGTTCCACACTTTTGTTGGGTCATCAGGGTATTGATCACTTTCTTGTAAAACAAACCGCGCCTCACCGTACGGAAGAAGCTGGGCTTCGCGTAAGAGAAGCGCCCGTAAAGCAAGCTTAAGCTCTTCACCAAAAAGCCCTTCAACATCCCGGTAATAATCATCGAGCTCAACTTCCAATAATGTCGCATCCCGCATGACCGCTTTATCCACCGAATACTCTACACTATTTCCAAAAGAATCGATGGCACGATAAGTAATCGTATACCAACCTCGCTCCTGGGTGTTCACAGAACCTTCCCATTCACAGGCAACTTCGCCAATGACTTCGTCATAGGCCGTACACGGATTGACAATCCATGTCTCCCCTAAACTGAACGTATCATCGAAAGCGCGATCAAAACTGAAACTTAAACGATTGCTTAAGTAGGGTGATAGCGGATACCCAACAAAGGCATCATACGTATCGATCGCAAAATCATCAATGTTTACACGCACATTGTTGGGGTTTTGACTGGTATCACTATAAACATAGTAAAGCCTAAAGTAAACCGGTGTATCGCTATCAATACCATACTCTGCATGCCAATCAAGCAGATTTACATCATAGCGATACTCTTTAAACTGATGATTCACGGGCACAAGATCGAGCGTATGCCATCGTAAATTATCAAAGCTAACCTCAAAGAAAATCTCCACGGTAAAATCAGCTTGTTGGTTATAAAGCCCATGGTAAAAACGTACTTGTGAAGGATTTAAGACACTGAATTCCGTTTGAAGAATCCCGCCATTTTGCATACGTACACTCCGGGCTCCGTTCTTTTGGTCTTGGTTTAACGTTCCTATGAGTGCATTATCTAAACGCCAACGCCGGCCATTGACATCGACGCTATCTACGGCATAAGTCGATTTACTACTGTTTTCAAAATCACTAAAGACCTCAAGAGTTCCCTTCGCTTGATAGATGGCTTTTACGTTCATGCTGCGGTGAAGCTCAAGCGATGGACTTCTCGTAGTGCTAACCAAATGTTCGCTATCGATGTCTTGCCAATAAAGGAAAGTATACCCTTGCACTTCTTCTGCATGAAGAGAGACAGTCTCACCTACGGTAAAGGGTCCTTCTTGATCGATTGACACCTGGGCACCTGAAATATTCGCAAAGAGTGTGACCCAAATTTCATCGGTGTTCTCCTCAAAGACCGCCGTGATGGTTTTGTCAGCGGATGCATTAAACTGGTAGAGAGGTTCCTCACTGACCACTTCATCGTTAACCCGCCAATGACTGAAAACAAATCCTAACGCTGGAGCATCCGCTTCAACCGTCACTCGCTCATTGTATGCGTAAACGCCTGAACCTGTCCCGTTTTCAACCGTAATCGTAAACCGCTGTGCCTCAATAGCTAGGTATTGCAAGCGACGAATCCGATGCTGACTTGTGTCATCAAGTGACGGCAACCAACGGGCTTGTCCATCGATAAGGATATACCCCTCTTTTGAAAAAGATTCTATGGCTTGACCCCAAAAATCATCGAGCGGCTCAAAGACTTGATCATTAAACAAACTATAATGGATGTTAATCGGTGAGCCATCATAATCCATAAAAACTTGAGCGTATTGATTTAACGGGCTAAAGACAGCGTGAATCACCGTATCTTCCATCAAAACAAAACCATGGTCAAGAGGAAGCGGCTTCACTTCACCATTGACAATCCAATAGATAAATTG
>SKFS01000070.1 GCA_007117885.1 Candidatus Izemoplasma sp. | reverse complement strand
GCCGCTTCTTGTTTTTGATAGGCTGTTTCAAGTGTGGCATATTTGGCGATGAGGCGCTTCTTTTTAAAATCGATGAAAGCTTTACCTAAGGTAGCGTAAACTATGACAAATAACGTGATAAGATACCGTTTTTTTAGTTTTTTTAAGGTGGCTAAACGTTGCAACTTACGGGTGTATTTCGCCTGCTTTTTTTTCCAGGTTTCATACTGTTTTTTCAGTGATTCATAGGTCGTTTCATGGTATATCGACTGTTGTTTTTGATAGGCTTTAATATCGGCTTCAAGCGTGTCAAGAGACACTGGTGTCTCTTGAGGTAAAGACGCCATCAGTTCGCGATATTTTTCGTTAAGCTGAGTTTTTTTTGTTTCTATACGTTCTCCTTGGAGCGTAGTTTGCTCAAGGTAAAAAATGGCTTCGCGGTAATGTTCTAGGTCTTCTGTTTTAAAATCTTTAACGTCCGCTAAAGCGTTAAGGGCTTTTTCATTTTGCATCAATGTTTCGTGCAGAGTTGCAATCTTTTTAAAGCGGTCACGACGGCGTTGGTTTTCTTGTTGAGCGAGGTGTGTATTTAGCCTTTGAAGGGTGACTTCTTTTTCTTTTAAGTGTTCTTTTTTTTCTTCTAAGACAGCTTTATCGTGCAAGCGCGCTTCATGGTTTTCAATGAGACGCCGGCGCTCATCGCTGAGTCGCGCGAGCTGATCTAAGGTTTCTTTATACGGTTTTTTACTGCTTGGGTGATCGGTCCCGATGGCGTTGCGTTGTTTTTCAAGTTCTTTTAAGGCACGATTGGTGTCAAGGGAAAGGGATGCGGTCGCATCAAGACTTTGTAAGCGGCTGATTAAATCATTTTCTAGGTTAGCGTTTAAACCGAGTTCGTCTTGAGAAACACTGAGCGTATTGACGTAAACTAAGTACGGCAAATCTAACCATTTACCGATATCGGGCAGTTTGTGTTCAGGGTGGATATCGAGGGTATCGGTAATGGTTTCACCGGTATTCTCTAGGGTGATTTCTACGGGGTTTTTAACGCCTTTTTTTAAGTTTCGTGTGATGCGGTAGTCTTTACCTTGGTGAGCGATGATTAAAGCACCGCCGTAGTGTGTTTGGTTCTTTGGTGCGTACTTTTGATGCTTATCTAGCAAGGTTTTTCGAGATTTTAACGGATCAATAAAGCCGTAAAGCATCGCTTCGATAAAGGCGTGAATCGTGCTTTTACCGCTTTCATTTAACCCTTCAATGAGATTGAGTCCCGTTGAGAAATCGATCGTTTTCTGTGTAAACTTACCGAAACCTTCAATGTGGAGGGTTTTAATGATCACGACCCATCACCTCACTTTTCAAAAGCACTTCAAGTGCTTTATGCAACGCTTCAAGCGATTGGGGATCGTGTTCATGGTGGCTGATCACGGTTTCGATAATCGTTCCTTGGTACTGGTCTTTAAGGGCCGTTAAGTTATAATCAAGACGAGTTTGATCGATGACTTCTAAGTAATAAAGTTCTTGGGCAAGATACTCGATCAATGGTTCATCGATGGGTAAATCAGGGTGGCGGGTGCCCTGCAGAATCAGCCGAATGAAATCGCTGGTTTTTTGGGCGGGCGTGAGGGCTTGATCGAGGGCAGTTTTTAATCGATGGGCATCGTCGTTTTCATCGAGCGTTAAGGTCACTGTGTGATAATGGCGTTTATTAGTTTTAACAAACTTCGTCTTAAGCGGTTTTAGACTACCTAAAATAAACCCTTTGTCAGTCACTTCAGAAAAATCAAACGGTTCGAGGTTGCCAGCGTAAGCAATTTTTTCAGTGAGAAACTGATGTTTATGAATATGCCCAAGAGCAATGTAGTCAAAGTTCAACGATTTTAATGTGTTTAAACTCGTTAAATAATGGTCATCGTTCGGGTTGAACACCTCGCCGTGTAGACAAAGGAAGTTGATGTTACTGGTGTCTAAACGGGTGTTGATTTCGCGGAGTTTTTCTTCAGAAAAACTCGCGGTACTAAAGCCGTAAACATGGAACCCATTAACATAGTGGTGTGAGTGTGTGTGATCAAAATAATAAAGATTCGCGATACTACGAATCGATTGATACGCTTTATTATGTAAAAAGTCATCGTGATTACCGATGGTCACAAACACTGGGAAAGGGAGGGCACCTAAAGCGGTAAATACTTGTTCGACAAAACGCATCGGCACGTGAGGGTGAACAAAAAGATCGCCAGTAATGAATAATGCGTCAAGGTTTTCTTCTTTTGCAAGCGTTAAACACTCAAAAAAGCGTTCAGTTATTTCTAATGAACGACTTTTAAACGATGTTTTTGTTTGGCTGCGCTTGTCAAAAGCAATCCCTAAATGGAGATCGCTCATATGAATAAATCGCATAAGAGCCTCCTTAAGATGTTAGGCTTTCCTCGAGCAAATCATACAGTTCTTCTTCTGATAAGGGGAGATTTTCACCTAAAATCGTTTGTGTATAGTGCACATAATCACTAATGGCGGCACTGTCGACGCCATAGTTCGTTAAATCGAGTGATCGCATTTGCAAAGACGTTAAAAGCTCACTGAGGTAGTTGACAAAGGCTTGCGCTTGTTCAGGGTAGTCGTAACCTTTGGCATCGACGTGTAAAAACATGCCTAGTTTAGCCATCCGCTCAGTATAGGTCGATGACAATGCAAACTTACGGTAATAGCTCAAGGCACAGATCGATTGGGCTGCGCCGTAGGGAATCGTTGAGTGAAGAAGTAAAAACGCTTGTTCAAACGCTTCGAGCGGTGTGATTTCTTTTTGAATTTGAGCAAGCGCTTGTGACGCTTCCAACAATCCTCTAACATCGATGACGTCCGTGCTATTAAGGATGCTTTTTAGCACTTCATGAACACGCTCAATAATCGTTTGTATCGCCGCTTCATCGCGGCCTTCTAAAAGGTAGATTTCGCTACTTGTATAAAGTATTTCTAGTGCATGAAGAATGATTAAATCACGCGGCAAGCTCTCGATAACTTCAGGAAGAATCAAACTATACTGCGGTCTTAATGTTGCCTGTTTAATCGTTGTAATCCGTTCTTCGATAGGATCGATAAACAGTGCCAAATCACGGTAGGCACTCTTAACTTGAATCGTTGTTGGAACGGCGATGATCGCCAATGCCGTAGCCTTTTTACTGAGCGATTCAAAGATTGGTTCTGAAACGGGGTTTTGCGCGAGTAAAGCGATGAGTTTTGCGGCATCAAGCGTCTTAGCACCACCAATCCCAACAATCACATCACACTCAAAATCACGGGCAATTTCAGCCCCTTTTAAAAGGTCTTTCGTAGTAATTTCGCTGCTGAACTCATCAAAGATTAAGGTGGCGATATTTAGCTCATTTAAAAGGTTGAGGACAATCCGTAAAAACTGGTAGCGTTTCACTGCCATATTTTTCGTTAATACAATCAAGGCTTTAGAAAAGCGGTTTTGGTCTTTAAAAAGCGCTTTAAAAGCGTCTGTGGACCAAAGCGTTTGTGTTTCGGTTTCGACCATAATCTCACCCTTCTTTTGTCTTAGTGCTATTATATCAAATAACCGGTAAAAAGAGTAGCGGTTGCGTCAGCTAAACAAGAAAAACGGTAATGATATATTGCAAAGCACCGATGATCATCCCTAAAAATAAGCCGATCAATTCGATATGACGTAGTTCTTTTTTTACAATCGCTAAAACAAGCTGTTCGAAAGCGATAAAATCAAGACCATCAACACGGGTTTTAACGAGTTCTTTAATGTTTAGTTTTTTAAAGCCGTGTTGTTTTAACCTTTCAAACATTTCTTCAATCATTTGATCGCCTTCTTGATCGATATACTGATCGATGATCCCTTCGATTTGCGAACCAAACATCTGATTTAACATCGGTGGCAGAATCGTAATAAGTTTCGCTTTCATTTTCGTTTTTAAGGTTTGTTTAAACTCATTTGCTAAGTCTTGATCGATAAAGCTTTCAAAGATGGTTTCTTTCGATAAAAACGCTTCTTCAATCGTTGCGCCCATGCTTTCAGCAATCGTGGTTTTTCGTTTGGGTAGAAGACCTTGGAATGTAAAAAAGAGGAGTTTTCGTGGTTTAATTGGCCGAAACAGCATTTTTACTGC
>SKFS01000127.1 GCA_007117885.1 Candidatus Izemoplasma sp. | reverse complement strand
TTATCAAGTGGACTTGCCTATGATGATCGTACAGTTATCGATGATCTTTTAGCCGGTAGAGCTCATGTTGATCGTTTAGAAGCATTAGCGGACTGGGTTGAGTTACTGTTTAATTATGCCGATCCAACAATCTTGACTCAAGGAACGTATGACGATCAAGTTAACGCATTCAAACTTGGCCGTGCGGCATTTATCCATCAAGGTAACTGGATTGATCCAAACTTACTAGCTGATGGTGGCATCGACTTTGAAGTTGGGTATGCACCGCATGCATCGGCTTTAGGCGATTCTACTTCAATCTTTGTTGGCGCACCTTCTTACTACGGTGTTAACCCAGATGGTAACAATCCTGAACTTGCTAAGCAATTTTTAAATGACATGGCCATGACTCAAGCGGGTCATAAGTACATGGTAGAAGATGCAAACATGGTTCCAGCATTTACCAATGTTACGCTCGTTCCAAGTGCACCACTTTCTGCAGCGGTCTTTGAATGGGGTCAAAGTGGAAACATTTATGCTTGGTGGCAAAATGATATGCCGCCTGGATTCGGTATGGATGATCTCGGACCGATCTATGAGCGTTTTGCAAACGGACAATTAACAAAAGCACAGTTTGTTGAAGCGCTGAAAAACGAAATTGAAACACTAGGCAGCTAATTTATTATTTTAAGGGGCTAGGCGTCAAGCCTTGCCCCTTATTTAATGAAAGGGTGGTGAAACCATGGAAAAAATTGCAAACCGGCTTTACACGATGAATGGTTGGGACATCATCAAAAAAGACTATGATTCTCACCAAGCGATTACTGATGGAACAACGTTTTTACTTGGTAATGGTTACATGGGTTATCGAGGGACTTTCGCTGAGGACCGTAAAAATGATTACGTTGCCTGCATCGTCACTGACACGTGGGATAATGCTGATGGGAAATGGGAAGAACTATCGAATGTACCCAATGCATTATACGCGCAAGTTTATCATCAAGGCCAAACAATCGAACTAAATAAGGATGCCGACTTTACCCGGCGTTTGAATGTCAAGGATGCCGTTGGTTCTAGAACGGTAGTAAAGACACAATCTGGCATCACTTGGCATTATAAAGAAGAGAAGTTTGTAAGTTATAGTCAAAAAAACCTTATTGCAATGCGGATTGAGATCAGTGCCGATCAAGACACGGATATCGAACTAAAAACAGGCATCGATTATCAACTTTGGAACATTAACGGGGAGCACCTTACCGATTATCGTACGGCGTTTGAACACGGTCATCCTCTGATAGAATGTAAAACACAAGAAAAAGGGACAAAAATCGTTGTTTCTAGTTTGATTCATAGTCCGATTGAGGGGGAAGTCTACCAAGAATCCCGTTTGTTTGGCAAACGGTATAAGCTCTCGTTGACGGCCCATCAAGTCTATCAATTTGATTTCTTTATGTTAGTCCACACTTCAAACGATGAGGCGCATCCTAAAGTTACCTCACTGGCATTAAGAAATGAAATTAAAAACTATGATGACGTTTATCAAGCACATCAGGAAGCGTGGAACTATCTATGGACGCTTCATGATATTGAAATTACTGGTAATCTTGTTGATCAAATCGCTTTGAGGTATAATTTGTATCAGGCAATTATTGCTACACCTGTGCATAAACCCTTGCCTATAGGTGCACGCGGATTATCCTGTCAAGCCTACCAAGGGGCTGCTTTTTGGGATCAAGAAATCTACAACTTACCGATGTACTTATACACGCATCAGCAAGTTGCTAAAAATATTCTTATCTATCGCTATAACACCTTAGATGGGGCAAGAAAGAAAGCCGAAAAAAACGGTTATGAAGGGGCATTTTATGCCTGGATTAGTGGTAAAACAGGCGAGGAACTCTGTCCGGATTTCTTTTTTAAAGACGTCATTACAGGACGCCCGATCCGGAACCATTTTAACTTATGGCAAATTCATATATCGTTTGATATTTCGTATACAATCCATCGCTATTATTTAGCCACCGATGACTTTGATTTCATGACGAAATACGGCATTGAGATGTTAGTTGAAATTGCCCGTTTTGCAGCGTCACGTGTTGTTTATCTACCACGATTGAATCGCTATGAAATCCGTCAAGTTCAAGGTCCTGATGAATACCATGAAAACGTCGACAATAATGCTTACACGAACTATTTAGCAAAGTTTGCACTTGAGTACGCATTAAATTATTTGACGATGCTTGAAAACTATGAACTTGTCCTGTTGCGTAAGAAACTTGATTTACGTGATCAAGAGTTATTGCTTTGGAAAGAGATTCATGAAAAACTCTACACGCCTGAACTCAACTCCGATCAACTCTTAGAACAGTTTGATGGTTACTTTAATCTTGAGTCCATCGTTCCAGCGAGTGAGGTTACTAAACGGTTAATTGATTCTGAAGAGTACTACGGTTGGCCTAACGGTATTACCGTGTTTACCCAGTGTATTAAGCAAGCCGATGTTATTCAACTATTTAGTTTGTATCCGAATTTGTTTTCGAAGTCGGTCGTAGAAAAAAATTATTTATATTATGAGCCTAGAACATTACACTTTTCATCCCTGAGTCCAGCAACCTACGCCATGGTTGCAGCCCAAGTCAATCGAACAGACGATGCCTATACACACTTTAAGCGGTCGCTAATGATCGACTTGTTAAACACCAATGAATCCGTGAGTGGGGGCACATTTATTGGTGGCACACATACTGCCGCAAACGGCGCAAGTTGGCAAATCGTAATGCATGGGTTTATTGGCTTTGCGATTGATGAAGATGGCATCTATTTTAATCCCCAACTTCCAAATGACTGGCAAAGTTTAAAAACTAGACTTGAGTATAAAGGGCATCCCTTTATCTTAACGGTAAACAAAGATACGTTAGTGATTGATACATTCAAGCCTTTTAAGCAGGCTGTGACAGTCCGGGTGAACAAAACTAAGTATTTATTGGAAGATCGTTTAACCATTAAATACTAATACGGTATTTATTGAAGTCTCTTTTTGAGAGGCTTCTTTTTTTTGGAATAGCGATTTAATATCGTCTTATATTTCAAAAAACGTATAACTCATGTATAATAAGAGGAGAAATCTCAACGAGGTGAACCCAATGTCAAACTTCAAAATGGCGGATATTGCGAAAATGGCTGGTGTATCGAAAGCGACGGTGTCGCGTGTTTTAAGTGGCCATAAGTATGTTTCACCTGAAATTCGTAAACGGGTACTTGATGTTGTTTTAGATACCGGATACAAGCCAAACCTGATTGCGCGATCACTCATCAAAAGTGAAAGCCATACAATCGGCTTTATCGTACCGAGTAATGATGATGAAGTCATTGCAACATTGATTCGCCAGGTCGAACATAACTTGATTGAGGAAGGCTATCGAATAACGATTTGCTTAACCGGTTATAATCGTGATAAAGAACAAAAGTTTCTCGATGACTTGTTGCAGAGTAATATCGATGGCTTGATTGTTCTCACAAGTCGTGAGAATACTTCATTATATCAAGATGTTAGTGTTCCTGTAATTATGCTAGATCAATACATAAGTGGTGGCGCCGTGACCATAACAACGGATAATTACTACGGTGGGTATTTAGCCGGAAAACGTTTGGTAAAAAACGGGTGTAAAAACATATTTGTCGTGACGACCTCATCACCCGATGTTGCCGCAAGTGAGCGTTTAAGTGGTTTTTCCCAAGCATTGAGTGAAGTGCGCTTAAGCTATGAAACAGTTCAATGCAAATCACAGTTAAGACATTGTGAAAAAGCGTTGATAAAAACCCTGGCAATCAAAAAAGTTGACGGAGTCTTTGCGACCAGCGATCTTTTTGCAGCATTTACAAACAAAATATTAGAGCAGCAAGGGCTTCGTGTACCTGAAGATGTCTCTATTATCGGTTATGGCAATACAACGATTTCAGACATTACACGACCATCCCTAACAACGATCTCACAAAACATTGAAACTTTCTCACAAACAATTATGGATTATCTACTCGCAGGAATTCACAAAAAACCGATGAAAAAGCGCTTTATTATTCTACCGATTGAAATGATTGAAAAAGAAAGTACGCAGTGAGTTCATAGAAGTAACTGAAATCGATTTCCTAAAAAGGCTTGACAAGCCTTTTTTTGTTTGCTAAACTGTAACCAGGAAATCGGTTTCATAAATTGAAGGAGGAAAAGAATGAAACGTATTGAGTTTGGCGCAAAACAAATTGCTATTATTGTTGTTACAACAGCGGTTTATGCACTGCTGAGTTTAACTGGTGCAGCTTTCCAAATTGCTCCAGGTGTATCATTGGTCTATCCTGCGACCGCCGCAGCGATTGTTTTTAGTATTTGGTTTGGTATTTGGGGCGTTATCGGTGTCTATTTTGGAACGTTAATTGGCGGTTTAGCGTGGGCGCCTATCCTTGTCAATATGACAGGAGGTTTCACAACGATTCTTGAAGGTTTAATTCCAGCCTTAATTTTCTACACGTTCACAAACCTTAAGAAAGACTTGACAGATAAACGTTCGTTAGTGGCTTACTTAATTTTCGCTGTGGTGCTTGGTACCTTTGCTTGTTCACTTTTAGGAAACCTCAATTACACCCTTTGGGGTTATCAAACAATGGAATACACCTGGACCGTCGGTATTTGGGTATGGTGGTTAGGTGATGCGGTGGCAGCACTCGTCATTGGTATTCCAATCTTGCGTTTAATGACACCCTATGTTCAAAGAACCTCTTTATATCATCAAGGCTTTATTGCACGACGACTTGAACAAGCTGAATAACTGAATCGATGAGAGGCTTCGGCCTCTCTCTATTCTAACAGGAGGAAAGTATGTTTCAATTTGCTGAATATAAAAACTCTGTCTATCGTGCAATGAACCCGGCACTTCGTGTGGTCATCCCCATTTTAATGACAATCATCGGATTTATGCATACCAATCATTTGATTTTAGTTAGTCTGATCGTTTTAGTGGTTACACTTTTATTTTTAGGAAAAGTGGAGCTGAAGACGATTTTTCGTTATGGCAAGATGTTATTGACATTGATTCCTTTCATTAGCATTATTTGGATTTTCTTTCACAGTGGTGGCGATTTATTGTTTGAGTTTTACTTTATTCGTATTTATGAGGACGGTCTAAATATGGCGGGCATCATGGCCCTTCGTTTCACCTCGGTTATCTTATCGATTCCCTTATTGCTTGGGGCTTTAACCCAAGAAGAGTTTGTCATTGGCTTAAGAAAATTAAAAATACCACGAACGGTGAGTGTCATTATAACCATGGTATTTAAGCTTCTCCCTACGATGGAAAGTGATATGGCCATTGTCAAGCAAGCTCAAATGAGTCGAGGGATTGAGTTTGAGAATATAAAGATGCGTGAAAAGATTAAGAACTACATCTTACTCTTTGTTCCACTATTAACTTTAACGATCAACCGTATGGAAACACTCTCGAAAGTTATTGAGTGTCGCGGCATTACCTATAAAGGCAAAAAGACGTTTTATAAAAATATCCAATTTAAACTCTATGACTATATTATGCTCGGTGTAGTTATTGGTGTTTTCAGTGCCTCGATTTACTTAAGGAGTGTGGTTTAAGATGTCATACATAGAGCTAAAGGATGTCCGTTTTAAGTACGAGTTTGGCAATGATGAAGTTTTGAAGGGGTTATCATTATCCATTGAGAAAGGGGAGTATGTAGTTATAACCGGGAAGACATCGGCAGGTAAATCAACATTAAGTTATTGTCTAAACGGTTTAATCCCACTTTCGGTTGATGGCCGTTTTAGAGGTTCGATTCGCATTAATGATGTGAACGTTAAAGAAGCAAAGATTGGCGATATTGCAAAACAGGTTGGCATTGTTTTTCAAAACCCTGAAAGTCAAATTTATGGTCTTTCTGTTGAAGAGGATATTGTTTTTGCCTTGGAAAACTTTGGTTTTGATAACCAGACAATTAAAGAACGGATTGATTGGGCGTTAAAGGCGGTTGATATGGAAGGGTACTTATTGCGTTCGCCGTTTGACTTATCCGGCGGTCAAAAACAACGAGTTATCATTGCGAGCGTGCTTGCGTTACAACCTGATATTATTGTCTTAGATGAGCCGACCGCAGAAATTGATCCTCAAGGAAAAAGTGAAATTCTCCGAATCCTTCGCAAGCTAAACCAGCAACACAATATTACGATTGTCTTGGTCGAGCATGACATGGAGCGCATTATTGACGTTGCCGATCGAGTTATTGTCATGCACGAAGGGAAGGTAGAAATCGATGGTACACCGAAAAGTGTTTTTCAAAATGTCCCCCGCTTAAAAGAACTGGGCGTAAAAATACCTCCGGTTTGTGAACTTTTTCAATTACTGAAAGACGAGGGTCGGTATCGAGGGATGATTCCTGTTACGCTTGATGAAGCGGCCGCAATCATTGGAGGTGTTCAGCGTGATTGAAGTGAATAACCTCAGTTTTGAGTATAAAAAAGGCGACCCGGTATTAGAGGCTGTCTCACTGACGATTAAACGGGGAGAAATGGTCACAATTGTAGGGCAAAATGGCAGTGGTAAGACTTCACTTGTTAAACATTTTAATGGTCTCTTAAAACCGACACGCGGTGATGTTTACATCGATGGTGTAAACACTAAAGAAACGACCATTGCTCGCTTAGCAAAAAAAGTTGCCTATGTTTTTCAAAATCCGAATCATCAGATTTTTTCGAATACGGTCTATAATGAAATTGCCTTCACTTTGAAGCGCCAGAAAGTGGCTGATGATCTCATCAAAGAAAAAGTTATGTCAGTGGTCGCTATGTTAGGAATCGAACACATTTTAGAAGTTCATCCCATGTTCATAAACCATGCTGAAAAACAGATGGTTGCCGTGGCAAGTTACTTGGTCACAGAACCTGATGTGTTTATTTTCGATGAACCAACGAGCGCTCTTGATGCCTTTGACAGTGTTACAATGTCGAAGATATTTGAGGGTTTACTCCGTCAAGGAAAAACAGTTATCGTCATTACCCATGATATGAACTTCGTTGTTGAGTATGCATCGCGAGTTGTTGTGATGGATCGCGCCCGGGTAGTATTTGATGGACAGGCGGCAACGCTTTTTGCAGAAGAAGATTTGTTTCACAACACCGCGCTTGAAATGCCACAAATTAAACGTTTGGCCATGCGTTTATCCATGGCGATTCCCGACACAGTTTATGACGCTAAAGGGTTAAAGGATTATTTTCTTGAGAAGGGGGTTTTTTGATGAAGATACTCTCCATTGGGTCAGCCATTTTAGATAAGATTACTTTCGTTGATTGTTTACCTAAAAAAGATAAAGAATATGACACATTTGATTTAATTGAGGTTGGTGGCTGTGCCGCTAATGTTGCCGTTGGACTGGCGCAATTAGGTCTTCAGTCAGATATATTATGTTCTTTAGGAAACGATGTAGACGGAGACTTTATTAAAGAAGTGTTAAGTTCAAAAGGCGTTTCCATGAGACGTGTTTCACAAAAAGAAGGCCGCACAGGGTATTGTAAAGCCTATGTAGATAACGAGGCTGAACGTACATTTTTTAACTATGATGGGGTCAACTTAATGCTTGATGACACCCATGTAAAGAAAGATATTATTGCTTCGTATTCAGCGCTTTATATTGCTGGTTATGAGCTTTTAGACACGTCTGCGGCAAAGGTTTTGCTTAAAGCCATTGGTTATGCCAATGAAGCAAATGTCCCAGTCTACTTTGATCCTTCACCAGAGATTAAAGATATCCCTAGTGAAATCTTAAGCGATGTTCTATCACGCTCTGATTATGTTATTTTGAATCGTGACGAAGCCAATGCTTATGGCCAAACGCTTAATATCGAGCTATGTGCTAAAATGCTAAAAGACCATGGGGCAAAAAATGTGATTGTAAAGCTTGGTAATGAAGGATGCTACTTCCATAATGAGTTTGAAAGCTTTTATGAGAAGCATTTTGAAGTTGATGCTGTTGATACAAATGGGGCAGGTGATGCATTTATGGCAGGATTTATTCGGGCCAGGTTACATGGGTATGATCGCCGTGAATCGTGTAAATACGCAAACGCCGTTGCCTCGATTATTGTCGGAGAAAAAGGCTCCCAATCAGAAACCTTGAGTCCTGAAAGGGTTGAGGAGGTTTTAGCGAATGGAAAATCACGATAAAATTCTTGGGGGATTAATCGGTTTAGTTCTTGGTGATGCACTTGGTATGCCTAGTTCGATGATGACAGAAGACGAAATCCAAAAACACTATGGCATCATCGATAGTTTTGTTCAACCGATGCTCAATCATCAAATTCATGACCATTTAGCCTCAGGAGACGGCACTGACGATACGGTTTTAGCTTTGCAAGTTGTCGATGAGATGATTGCACAAAATGGTGCGATAACGGTTGAAGGGATCGCCTATCGCTTAGTGGAATGGGCAAAAGAAAAAAACATTCTAGGTTCTCCAGAGATTGGACCGAGCACAAAAAAATCGATTAGTAAACTGATGAATGGAGAAAACCCACTTACGACCGGTTTTGAGGGCGTGACAAATGGCGGAGCCATGAAAGCCTCTGTGATTGGATTGCTCCATGACCATGAAGATGCACTACTAAAAAACGTACAGCTAGCCTGTACGCCTTCACATAATACACAGGTCGCGTTAGCGGGCGCCATGGCGGTCGCTAATGTGACACGTTGTGCGCGTCTTGGGTATTCTTTAGATACCATTATGAATGCGGCGATCAAGGCCGCAAAATACGGGGAAAAGCAAGGAAAAATCATTCCTTCAGCTTCGGTTTCTGCGCGGCTTGAGCTCGTAAAACAGTTGGTTGACACAAGTCGTGACACGTCTAACACAGCAAGTCAACTCTATCGAGTCATCGGCGCAAGCATGCATGCTGCTGAAAGCATTCCAACGGCGATCGGTCTTTTTTACTTAACGCAAGGAGATCCGAATAAGGCGATGCATATTGCCATCAACAAAGGCGATGATGCCGATACCATTGCAGCGTTAATCGGCGTGATGGCTGGGGCATATCGTGGTAAAAACGCCTTTTTAGAACGGTGGCTTACCTCAAAACACTGTCCAAATTTAACGGGTCTTGAAGCACGCGCCAATAAACTGGCATTAATCTATCAAAAAAGCGGGTTAAACTCAAAACACCAAGTTTAACCCGCTTTTTCTTTACTCATTTAAAAACTCAATGACAGCGTTAAAGGTTTCTTCAACCGACTCGATAAATGGTATATGACCCGTCTCCTCAATTAGCACAAGGCGACTGTTTTCTAAATGCGCGTTTAGTGTTTCACCTACTGTGGGCGATATCCATGTATCTTCAGTACCGAAAACAATTAATGTCGGCAGTACAATCGATTCAATGAAATCGTTCATCGATAGTGTCTCTTCATATTGAGAAAATGCTTGCAAGGTTTCAGGCGGAATTTGCCGGGTGAAGTAAAACATCGGATCAAAATACTCAGCACTTTGAAATGACGCTTGGTGGTGTACCGTTTGAAAACCTAGACGTTGTAAGTAATAATTTTTAAAAATCCATTGATAAAAAAAGATAGGTAGTGGATTGGGAGCCCCACCGCCGAATCCAGCACTTGCAAAAAGCAGTAGTGATTGGAGTCGGTCAGGATAAAGATATGCGTAATAAAGCGCAATAGCCCCGCCCATAGAATGGCCGCCAAGATGAAACGTTTCAAGCGCTTTCGCTTCTGCGAACTGATCAATCATCGATGCATGTGAAGCTCTTGAATAATCAAAATCTGCGGGCTTATCACTGGCACCAAAACCGATTAAATCGAGAGCAATCACATGGTAATCTTTTTCAAGCCGCTCTGATAAATAGCGATAATCATAGCTGCTTCCTAAAAAGCCGTGCACAAGAAGCACAGTTGGGTTATCGCGACTTCCAAACTCACGATATGCCATAGTATAACCCCCGACATCAAGGGTATTAAAATCTTGAATTGGTTGGTCTTTAAAACGTTCTTCAAGCGATTGGCCTTTAAAATAGCTCATAACAGTAATACCAATCAATAGCATCAAAATTAAAACAATAACAATTAGAGGAACACGATACAGCCAGCGCATTATAACCCTTCTTTCTTACGTTTACGGATTTCGTTATAACGATGTGTTAACGCTTTTTCGTAGTTACCAACTTCTGAAGCTTGGTAGTATTGTCGGTGGCGTAATGACGTGGGTAAGTACTCTTGGTTCACCCAATGATCTGGATAACTGTGAGGATACAAATAATCGTCTTTACTTTCGAAATTGTCGACATTAATTAAATGATTGGGTATTTTTGGCGTATGTCCAGCGTCGAGATCCTTGATAGCTGCATCAATTGAAGCGACCGCAGCATTCGACTTAGGTGACAAGGCAAGATCAATGGTCATGGCAGAAAGGGGAATTCGAGCTTCAGGAAACCCTAGTTGTCTACAGGTATCAACGACCGCATGCATTTTGGAAAAAACACTTGGATTCGCTAAGCCGATATCTTCATAAGCAATCACGCTCATACGACGTAAAATGCTATCTAAATCCTCCATGGCTATTAGACGGGCTAAATAATGAAGACTCGCATCAACATCCGAACCACGAATCGATTTTTGAAAGGCAGAGAGTATGTTGTAGTAGTTGTCTTCATTCTTATCTAAGTGCAATGTAGGCTTATGAAGGACCTTTTCCGCCAGTGATAAATTAATCTCCTGATTCGGGTATAGATTATCTAGAAGTTCTAAACGATTGATTGCACTGCGTAGATCATTTTGGCTATAAAGGGCAATATAATCAAGAACATCACGGTGAAATCGACTTGTGAAGCAGTCTTTGTTTTTCGCCAAAATTCGCTCTAAGAAGCACAAAATATCCGCTTGATCAATATCATTAAGTTTGTAGATGTGAACCCGTGAACGAATCGCTGGGTTCACACTATGATAAGGGTTATTAGTGGTTAAGCCAACGATCGTAATCGTGCCATCTTCAACATGTGGAAGTAAGAAATCTTGAATATCCTTTTTCATACGATGAATCTCATCAATAATAACAAACGCTCGGTAATGTTTCGCATGCGAAATAATCGTTTTCAATTCGGATTTTGTGTCTGTACTCGCATTAAAGGTATACGTGTTTAAGCCATGTTTTAGTCCCATAACTTGAGCAATACTCGTCTTACCAGTGCCTGGGGGACCATATAAGATTAGACTGCTAGGAATTTGTTTTTCGAACATCTGGCGAATCACCCCTTGTTCACCAACAAGATGATCTTGTCCAACAATGTCATCAAAATCCTGGGGTCTTAAACGGTAAGCTAATGGTTTTTTCATCGTATCACATCCTTGTGAATATTATAGCACGAAGCATCGATTTAAACGGCGTACAAAACAATCCTATGCTATAATTGAGTAAGGAGGTAGCATTATGCGATATATAGCAAATTACCATACACATCACCCTTTTTGCCGTCATGCCATAGGCTCCATTGAGGCGTATGTAAAAGAAGCCATCAAAGCCAACTTAAAGGAACTGGGTTTTTCCGATCATGCGCCAAGCAATCTTTTTGATGATGGGTTAAGGATGAGCTACCCAGAACTTGATTTATATCTTAATGAAATCGCTCAAGCCAAAATAAAACACGGAGACCATTTAGAAATTCGCAAAGGACTAGAAGCAGAATATTTAGAACTCGATGATAATTACTATCGATCGTTGCTGCGAAAAGTAGACTACTTAATATTAGGGCAACATTACATCGGAAGAAAACAACAAAAATTCAAATCAACGTATGCACTTAAAACAAAAAATGAGATCCTTACTTACAAAGAAGAAGTGATAGAAGCCATGCAATCCGGATACTTTAAAATTTTTGCGCATCCTGATTTATACTTGTATGCCTATCCGCATTTCGATGAAACGGCCTACCATGTCGCGCAGGAAATCATTGAAGCAGCCATTCAAAATAATGTTGTCTTAGAGTATAACGCGAATGGGATTCGAAAGGGCACCAAGATTTTTCCTGAAGGCGAACGGTATTATTATCCTCGTAAAGAATTTTGGGAATCGTTAAAACATTATCCGAATGCTCAAGTGATCGTAAGTGCCGATGCACATCGTCCCTCAGAAATATTGGATGAGGCAATAAAGATCGCTTTTGAGAATTTAGCGAACTTAAAAATTACACCTTTAGAACGGATTAATTTTAACACACCCAAATTTTCGTTCTAAGCGCATTTTGGTTTTAGTGCTTAATCTTAATCATTTTGATTTTTTTAAGAGATTTGAGGGGAAATAATTTTTCATTTTCCACCGAAAAAGTAGTGAAACCAGTAATTATAGTCACAAGATATTTTTGAACATATTTAGGTTAGTAGCAGAGCGGTATTATCATAAATAAACGCATTCATTATAGTCAAAGACTACCTAGTTCTAGAAAAAGAACTGGGTTTCACTAGAAACCAATTACTTCCTATAATATATATTATGTTAACTTGCTATAATGTCTTTGTTAAGACGTTTAAGATAATTCATGTGTAAATGTTTAAAGTGTATTTTAGCACTTTTGTGCTATCTTGACTCGTTAAAAACCCACTTACTAAAAAGTTAAATTTTAACGGCTTTGTCTTTTTCATTTCTTCAGATCATTGATTGTATGGTACAATCTTCTTGAGGTGATACATCGTGAAAAAAGTTGCATTAATCTTTACAGGTGGAACAATTGCTATGAAAGTTAATTCAAAATTACAGGGTGCTGTTCCGAGTGTGACACCAAGTGAACTCGTGTCTACTTTGAGTGAAGTCACTGAGTTTGATAATCTTGTCGCGTATGATTTTTCGAAATTACCAAGTCCTTCTATCACTCCTAAAAAAATGTTTGAGCTTAAAACTTTGATTGACACGATACTCGAAAAGGATTCTTTTTGTGGTGTTGTTGTGGTTCATGGTACAGACACACTTGAAGAGACAGCGTTTTATTTAGATATAATATCGACTAGTTCTAAACCCATCGTTTTAACTGGTTCAATGAAAAATGCGAGTGAGCTCGGATACGATGGATTAACTAACTTAGTTTCGAGTATTAAGGTAGCCATGTCTAAAGATTCGATTGATAAGGGTGTCTTAGTTGTGATGAACTACCAAATTAATGCTGCCTGTGAAGTCGCGAAAACTCACACGCTAAATCTTGATACGTTTAAAAGTTTTGAGTTTGGACCTTTAGGTATTATTGACGACGAGGATGTTATTTACTTTCGTTCGACAACTCAACGTAAAGATTATCGTTTAAAAAACGGTGTGAATGATCATACTTATTTGTTAAAGGTCTACGCAGGTATGACTGGTGAGTTAATTGATTTTTGTGTTGAAAAGCAGGCAAAAGGTATTGTTTTGGAAGCGCTAGGTCGCGGAAATGTTCCCGCTGTCTTAATGGATGCTATTCGTAATGCCAGGCAGCACGGCGTTGAAATTGTCATTGTATCGCGTTGTTATGGGGGCCGAGTTTTGGATACCTATGGTTATTTAGGCGGTGGCAAAGATTTAGTTAAAACTGGCTGTATTCTCGGTGGCAATTTATCTGGTCCAAAGGCAAGAATTTTACTTATGACCGCCATTGAAAATGGCTTATCCCATTCACAGATTAAAGATTTGTTTACGTATTAATCAAAAAAAACGCAAATCATTTTGCGTTTTTTTATTGGCCAATCATTCTTAATGCTTCTTTAATTAAGGTTGCAGTGTCTTTGGAACCATCGAGTTTCTTGACAATACGATCGATTTCTTTCGCTTTATAGCCTAAGGCTCTTAGAGCGTCCTCAACTTCATCAAGACGACTAGAACGTTTTAATGTCATTGGGCCGAGGTGGATTTTTCCCTTGAGATCAAGAATAATCTGTTGACTCGCTTTAGGGCCGATTCCAGGAAAACGATTTAAGTATTTTGCATCGCTAGACTCAATGGCTTTGATAATTTCTGGTACGGTTGCACTTGCTAGCACCGCTAGGGCACTTTTCGGTCCAATCCCCTTGACACTTAAAAGATTGATAAAGAGTTTTTTTTGCTCGTTGGACTCAAAACCATATAAAGTGATTTCATCTTCGCGAACATGTTGATAGGTGTAAACTTTAACTTGATCGTTAACTTTAAGCTTGTAAGGATTAGGCATAATGATTGCGTATCCTATTCCTGATTGCTCTAGAGTAATCTGATTGGGTTCAATTTCTGTGATAGTGCCGTTTATATAATTATACATCGTAAACCTCCTTTTTTGTTCGTAGGCTAACTGTTAAAATAATCGCAGGATTAATAACGTTGCAAGTCCAAAATAAACGACGAGTGCGGTAATATCGTTGATGGTGGTGATAAAGGGTCCGCTTGCAACGGCGGGATCAATATTAAGTCTGTTGAGAATTATCGGTATGAGACTGCCTAGAAACGCTGAGATGGTTAAGGCCGTAAACACGCTCAAACCAACCACCATGGCGACGAGTTCGGGTGGCTGATTGCCGACGTCGACAATCGAGAGTAATGTGTACGCCAATAAGAAAGCTAACGCATCATACCTCGCACCGTTTAGTAATCCGAC
>SKFS01000099.1 GCA_007117885.1 Candidatus Izemoplasma sp. | reverse complement strand
ATGTCTTCATACAATAAAATCAATGGTGTCTATGGTTCGGAACATGCCTTATTGCTGCAAGAGGTTTTAAAGGATAGTTGGCAACATAAAGGGCTTGTCATCACCGATTGGGGCGCCAACAATGACCGTGTTAAAGGCTTGATTGCTGGGCAAGAACTCGAGATGCCTGGCAATGGTGGATTGCATAAAAAAGCGCTTAAAAAAGCGTTTAAGAAAGGCGAATTTTCCGAAGCATTGCTCAATCAACGCGTACAACGAATTCTCGATTTGATGATAAAAGCAAAAACGACCTTAGAAAAAGCGGTGGTACATTATGATGCTAAAGCACATCATCAGCTCGCCAGAAAGATTGCCCATGAGGGAATGGTGTTACTCAAAAACGACGATGCGGTCTTACCACTTAAGAAAAATGAAACAGTGGCGTTGATCGGCGCCTTTGCGAAAAAGCCACGATATCAAGGCTCAGGAAGTAGTTTGATTCAGCCGACTGAGCTGTCGACGGCGTATGAAGCGTTTAACGCTGAAATTGGCGCTCAGATGCGCTATCATGAAGGCTATGATTTAACGACGGATACGGTTGATGAAAGGTGCCTTAATGATGCCTTAAAACAGGTAAAAGATGTCGATAAGGTGGTCGTGATGGTCGGTCTAACGGATGCGTATGAGAGTGAAGGGTTTGATCGTGACCATCTCGATTTACCGATGAATCACACGGCGCTTATTGAGGCGCTTTGTAAAGCGCATAAAAAAGTTATTGTATGCCTTTCAAATGGGGCGCCTGTGGCGATGCCTTGGAAAGGACGTGTCAGTGGCATTGTTGAGCAATATTTAGCGGGTCAAGCGAGTGGTGAAGCGCTGGTCGACTTGCTTTACGGTAAGGTAAACTTTTCGGGTAAGCTTGCTGAGACGTTTCCCAATACGCTTGCTGAGTTGCCTTCAAATGCGAATTTTCCGGGAACCTCAGAACGGGTTGAATACCGAGAGGGTCTTTATGTTGGCTACCGCGCCTATCACGCGTTAGAGCGTCAACCACTCTTTCCCTTTGGCTATGGGTTGAGTTATACGACTTTTAGGTATAATAATTTACGGTTGAAGCAAAAAGACAATCGCCTTATGGTGTGCCTAGAAGTGATGAATCAGGGTGATGTTGAGGGCGCCGAGATTGTCCAAGTTTATGTCGGAAAAGAAGACAGTGTGGTGTATCGACCTAAGCGCGAACTCAAGGCGTTTGACAAAGTCTTTTTAACCCCCGGTGAAACTAAGCGCATCACGATGATGATAAAGACATCTGATTTAGGAGTCTATCAAGGCGGGGCTTTTCGCCTAGAAGCAGGAATGTATACTGTTGAGGTGGGGGCGTCTTCTGAGGACATTCGCTTACACGGTGAGGTCAAACTGAGTTCTAAGGATGAGGTAAATGCAGATCACTTAACCGCTTACACGGTTAGCGATGGGAACTTTTGCCCAAGTAAAGACGATTTTGAAGCTTTACTCGGTTATCAATTACCCCCTGTGGTGCAGTCTAGTAAACTGACCATGAACAGTCCTTTAGAAGACGTGAGGCAAACCTGGTTAGGTCAAAAACTCTATGCGAAGGTGCTTCAACAGTTTGCGGCCATGATTGACGATGAAATGAATGAGGGGACCGCAAAAATGTTTAAAACGATGGTCGATGAAATGCCCTTTAGAAATCTCTTGACGTTCTCACAAGGAAAGTTAAGTCTACGACGGGGGCAAGGTTTGCTCGATTTAATGAATAAACAGGTCGTTAAAGGACTTTTTAGAGTCCTAACGGGATAATAAAAAAGCGCTAAATTAGCGCTTTTCTGTTTTAAATGTGAATCGCTTTATCAACGATGCCGTGGGCAACTTCATGAATCATCTCTGAAAGCGTTGGATGAGGATGAATGCTTAAGACATAGTCGAGGGCGGTTGCTTCTAAGTTCATCCCAAGGACCGCTTCAGAAATCATTTCTGTGGCGTTTTGGGCGAGGATGTGCACACCGATAATTTCTTGATATTTGGTGTCGGCAATCATTTTTACAAGTCCGTCAGTTTCGCCTTCTGCGAGGGCTTTACCGTTGGCACTTAAGGGGAAGGTAGAAACTTTGTAGTCAATGCCTTGGGCTTTGGCTTCTTCTTCTGTGACTCCGACTTGGGCAATTTCTGGGAAGGTGTAAATTCCTGATGGCACTTTTTTGTAGTCCATTGGATGGTCTTCACCAAGAATGGTGTCGACGGCAACGAGTCCTTCTTTACTGGCGACATGCGCAAGCATTTGGTTGCCGTTGACATCGCCAATCGCAAAGATGTTTTCAAGGTTTGTCTTCATATACTGATCCGTTTGAATGGCTTGAGTTTCGGTCAAGGTGAGATCGAGTTTTTCCAGCCCTTTTACGTTCGCTTTCATGCCCACACTGAGTAAGATTAAGTCCGCGTTCTCTTCTCCTAAAGCGGTTTTAACCCCGGAGTCTGTGATTGCTTGAACTTCAGTAGAGGTATGAATTTTCACGCCGTCTTTTTCAAGTTTTTTGCGGAACAGTGTGCGGATTTCTTGATCGACACCGAGTAAGATGTTTTCTTCACGCTCATAGATCGTCACTTCAGTGCCGAAGCTGTTGTAGATGGTCGCAAACTCAACACCGATCACACCGCCACCAATGATGGCGAGTTTTTTTGGTTGGGTGTCAAGATCGAGGATTTCTTTACTGGTTACAACACGACCCGATTGATAGGCTTCTTGAAGCTTATCAATGGGGGGGATAATGGGGCTAGCTCCTGTGGCGATTATGAGGTTTTTAAAGGTGAGTTTTTCATCATTGACTTGGATCGTGTTTTGATCGATGACTTTACCAAAACCTTGATAAACGGTGACACCGTTTTTCTTAAGTAGGTAACCAACACCGCCGGTTAACTTTTTCACTATTTTGTTTTTACGTTTTAAGAGGGCGTTAAAGTCGACACTTAAGGTGTCTTGATCGACGGTTAAAGCGTAGTCTTTAGCGTGTTGAATCGTGGTGTAAAGTTTGGCACTTTTAAGCAGTGTTTTAGTCGGAATACATCCCCAGTTTAAACAAACACCACCAATGCTCTCTTTTTCAATTATCGCGGTGGATAAGCCTTTTTGTGCGGCTTTTATGGCGGCGACATAGCCGCCTGGTCCACTGCCTAGTACAATGAGATCATAGTTTTTCATTTGGGTGAGCCTCCTAACTTAAGAGTAGCGTCATTGGGTCCGATAAATACCGTTTAAGTTCGACTAAGAATCGACCCGCATCGCCACCATCGATAATTCGGTGATCGATGGTTAATGAGATGGGGAACATATCCCGAATAACAATCTCGTTATCCACAACAACCGGTTTTTTAGTGATGGCGCCCATACCTAAAATCGCCACTTCTGGGTGTTTGATTACAGGTGTGCCAAGTTTTGATCCAAAGGCACCGTAGTTGGTGACTGAGAAGGTGGTGTTTTGGAGATCACTTAGCTGCGTTTTACGTTCGCGAGCGTTTTGGGCTAAGACGTCGATTTCTTTAGCGAGTTCTAAGATGGATTTTTGGTCGGCGTCTTTAATGTTTGGTACGATAAGCCCGTTTTCGGTATCGACAGCGATGCCGATGTTGAAATAGTCTTTGTAGACGATTTCTTCGCTTTCGTGGTCGTAACTCGAATTAAAGATTGGGTATTTTTTTAAGGTTAAAATAAGCGCTTTGATAATGAGTGGTAAGTAAGTAATTTTTACATCCGCATGGGGATTTTTTTCTTTGTAAGAGGTGCGCATTTTAACGAGTTCAGTTACATCAAACTCATCCATAACTGTCGTTGCAGGAATGAGTGTGTTCGAAATATCCATCGCTTGAACGACGGCTTTGCGTAGTTTGCTGATTTTTTCTCGACGGGTGCGTTCTGTCGGCAGTTTTGGCATGGCGTAGCTTGGACGGCCCACTTGAGATGGGGTCGCGGGTGATGACGATTGTGAGGCGTCTTGAATGTCTTTTTTCATAATCCGGCCCATCGGTCCGGTGCCTTTGAGTGTGCTTAAGTTGACACCGAGTTCTTTAGCCATTTTACGAGCGACGGGGGTCGCGAGAACTTTAGTATTTTCCACCGCTTCTTCGTCGCTTTCATCGTGTTCTGT
>SKFS01000061.1 GCA_007117885.1 Candidatus Izemoplasma sp. | reverse complement strand
GCACTCGTAAAGTCGCCACCACCTGAAACAGCACGGAACCAGCCTTCTTCCATCGCAAGTTTGTACGTGTTTACGAAGTCTTCAGCGGTAATACTTGTTGAGAGTCCAGTCGTATCCGTATCAGGATGGAATGTCCATTGTAGACCTTCACGAATTGGAATACGCCAAACGGTTGATACTTCAACACCCGTGTCTAATAATTCAGAATCAACAGGGATTGGATCCGCACTTGCCATGGACGGAAGTACATCATACCCATCAAGGTCTTCATTCAACTCAAAGTAATAGAGTGAATCTAAGAAGAGTGAAATAACATCCGAACTTGTTGCATCAGTGTATAACCATTGGTGTAATGTGTCTGGATCTTGTCCTAAGGCACTTCTGTAAGTATAACGACCTGCAGTTCCACCAAAGGCTTCAGCATCGTCCATCGTGAAGACACTTCGTGTTGCAGCCCATCCCATAACTGGGACAAACGCATCAACTGGTAACTGTAAACGTTCATGATACAGAACGAAACCAGAGTTTGAGAATAGTGGAATACCACCATACATATTGGTGAGTAGCCAGCCCTCAGCTAAGGCAAAGAGTTCATGTCTTAAATCTGCATCAGCAAATTTAAAGTTGACTCTTAACAAGTCTGCGGGTTCCTCTACAGTCACCGTACGTGTTCTAGTCGTTGTTTGATCAGCCGAGTTAGTTACACTGTAAGTTAAGTCGTAAGTTCCTGCAGTTCCAGTGTCAACCTCGCCAGTAACTTGAATACTTGATGTTAAGTTTCCATCAACAGTATCCGAAGCAGAAACGTCTGCTAGTGGATCAAACGAATCGCCTAAACCAATCGTGACATTACCAACACCTGAAAGGGTTGGAGCTGTACGAGCCGGATCTGGATCTGGATCTGGGTCTGGGTCTGGATCTGGATCGCCATTGCCACATGCAGCAATCGTTAAAGATAAAAGCATTAATGCAAATAATAGTAATAACTTTTTCAAAATTATATCTCCTCTCTTTTTTTGTTCATTTTGTAAACGTTATTCTATATAAATTTCGTTTGAACAAAATTCAAACAAACTTTATACCATGGTTGGCAAAACTTTTTTGTCATTATAGCATTTATAGAATTCTAAGTAAAGATTCAAATGATGATTTTCCTAAGAAAGCGCTTAAACTATTGATTATTATATCATGAACTCTAAGGTTTTGACCAATTTAATTAATAACTTTTATACAAAAACCGTATCAATATATACGAGTTCACTTTAATTATATCATAATTTTCAATCTCATGAATTGCATGATAGTCCTTGTAAATTGCATGACAGTGTCAATTTACATGCACTTTGTCTACTCTTTCAATTAGCACTATAAACAGCTGTTGATTTCTTTCTATATCTATATATTACAAAAACTAAGCGATGTTAGCGGCACTAAACGGCTAAAATAAAAGATTTAAAGCTTGATAAATCAAAACCCGTGTATTAAAATAAATTATAAGCCTAGGTTTTTTAGAAGTTTTATTTTAGTTTATTCGATTTTGACTGTTATATTTGATTGAAACCATGCTATAATAATTAATAACGGAACAATGTTTTATCGCTAATCTAGTTATGAACGACCAAAAATTCTTTTAATTTTGGTTTTAAACACTTGAAAAGTGTGTTAAAATAAATTTAAAAAAAAGAAAGGAGGAAATTAACATTAGTTTTTTTAATGTTAATTACCTAATACTATGATTAAAAATTCAAAGCGTTTCTTTTTACTACTTCTCTTAGTATTTGCTGCTTTCAGCCTTGCAGCGTGTGAAGGCGAAGATGGACCTGCTGGACCTGCTGGACCTGCCGGACCTGCTGGACCTGCTGGACCTGCTGGACCTGACGGAGCTGACGGTGCTGATGGTGTAGACGGTGTAGACGGTGTCGATGGAGAAGACGGTGCTGATGGTGCATCAGCATATGAACTCTATTTAGAATTATTCCCTGGATACGATGGCGACCTTGCAGAATGGATGAACGATCTTGTAAGACATCAATTAGTGCTTACAATTACGTTTGATCTTGATGGTGGCGCATTCCCAGAAGATAGCGATTTAGAAGGCGAAACAACAACTGAGGTTATGAAAGGTGGATTAATCGGTGAAGTGGATGACCCAGAAAAAGAAGATTATGTTTTCTTAGGCTGGTTTGCAAATGAAACTTACACTCGCGCATTTAATCCTGCTGCTGCAATTCTTAGTGAGGTAACAGTTTACGCATTATTCGTTAGTGAAGAAGATTTAGGTGACTGGGCAGAGTACGCAGGCGAGCCTGTCGAGCTTAGAAACTCTGATGACATTACTATCACAGCGATTGTTGAAACTGACGACTATGTTGTTGTAGTTCTTGATGTTGATGGCGAAGTTGTAGAAGTTGTCTACAATAGAGCATTACACACTGCTGAAACTGTTGATGGACGCGCGGCGTACTTAACAGGAAACTTCTCAGTTGGCAACCACGTATCTATTCGTGGTATGCAAATGAGTTGGAACACTGAAGATGATGTATTAAGACTCTTATTCACTAGTGAATTCCAATTAATTCTTGAAAGAACTCCAGCTGAGTAATTCAATTTTATAATCAAAAAAAGTGTAGATTAATTTCTACACTTTTTTGATGCTTGAAAACAAGTGGTCGGGACGACAGGATTTGAACCTGCGACCTTTTGGCCCCCAGCCAAACGCGCTACCAAGCTACGCCACGTCCCGCCGCTAGTATTATATCAAACTTTTCGGTAAATTATCCATTAAATTTGATTAAGTTTAGGTGGAATGCGGTGATTGGTTTTGCGCTCATAATAACTTCCTAAACTAAAAAGCATTGATTCTTGCCACTTTTGACCGATAAAGATTAGGCTTTTTGGATCGGTATCGATTAGCGGTTTCGCTGGAATTATCAAAGAAGGTATTCCTGCAATCGCTGGATAGCCAGTTATTTTAGTGGTAACTAAAACATCAATTTTGTGCATGTCAAACAACGAAAGATATCGTTCCGTAGCCTCGATAAGCGATTGCCTTTGTTTGAGATATTCTAAAGTTTTTAATCTGCCATCGGTCATCTCAGATCGAACAAGATCGATTTGCCCATATTTTAAACATCTTCGACTGTGCTTTTGATTGAAATCAATAATGTCTCTCAAACTCTGGACTTTTTGTAATCCAGTTAACTTTGACAAAAAATGATTAATCTCAGTCTTAAACTCATGCTGAAGTGTTTCTCGGTTTGATGGTAGATCATAGGTGTAATTTATCTCTATCACTTCGGCACCTAACTGTGAAAATAGCGCTTTTGCTTCGGTTAAAATTGCTGTCTCTTCTTCATCATTTGGGTAGTTAGTAAACGAGAGAAATCCAATTCGTTTTACTTTGGGTGTGGCTTGGGTTGCAAGGTAATAACTCTCTTCTGACGTAGTTTGTAATAATGTTGCCTCATCTTGGGAATCGCTTCCCTTTATCACATCAAGGAGGATTGCACTATCTTCAACGGTCCTTGACATTGGTCCAGCAGTGTCTTGTAAGCGGCTAATAGGAATAATGCCATGACGTGAGACTAACCCGAGCGTAGGCTTAATGCTTACAACACTATTTTGTTGTGCCGGGGACATAAGTGAACCATTCGTTTCTGTCCCAAGCGATGCAACGATTAGATTAGCCGCCACCGATACAGCCGATCCTGTGCTTGAACCTAGCGGATCAATGGAAGGATGATAGGGGTGTTTAACTTGGCCATACATACTACCATAGCCTGAAGGCATTTTTCCCATCGACATAAAGTAGGCAAACTCTGAACAATTAGCTTTGGCTAGTATTATCGCCCCCGCTTCTCTTAACTGATTAACAATCGTCGCATCAAAAGGGGCGTAAAAATTACTGAACGCATAACTGTTTGCGGTGGTTCGCATCGTATCATTGGTAAAGATATTGTCTTTCACAGCAATCGGAATACCATGTAAAAAGCTTCGAGGTCCTTTTTCTTTCCGTTCTTTATCAAGTCTTTCTGCTATATGGATTGCATCCATATTTATGTCACCAAGACTGTTTAGATAGGCATCATGAATGCGAATGCGTTCTAAATAGTTAGTGACAAGTTTCTTCGAAGTGATTTTTCCCTGATTGAGCAAATCATAGAGTTCAATGATTGAATATTCTTTCATGGGGCCTCCTCAATAATAAAATCACAGACCAGTATTATTTTATGGCGTTCCGGAAGGGACTCGAACCCTCGACCTACAGCTTCGGAGGCTGTTGCTCTAATCCACTGAGCTACCGGAACAAAGATTAAATGGTCTGTGATTATACTTAGTCTATTATACACGAATTTGTTAGCGATGAAAGGGAGAATTATTGATTTTTTTTGCTTTTTTGACATTTTGAGCAGTACCCGTAAAATTCAAGGGAATGCCGCTTGACTTGAAAATTATATGTCTTCGACAACTGCGATTGATAATCGTGAATAGGACAATCCTTTATATGAATAACGCTTTGGCAATCAAGGCATATAAGATGATGGGCATGTTCTTGATGAGCCATTTCGTAATAGACTTGCTTACTATTATCGATATTTAGCGTAGAAACGATTTTTTTCTCAGCAAAAGAGTCTAATATCCGATACACTGTTGAAAGAGATATTTTTGTGTCACTTTGCTTTGCACGGATAAACAAGTCATCGGCCGACAAAAAGTCATTGGTTTCCGCTAGTATTTTCAGTATTAGTAACCGATGTTTTGTTTTCTTTAAGTTTGCTTTCTCAAGCTGCATGCTTATTTTTTTCATTACCATCCCTCACTTACTGTGGCCGTAGAATACGATTGTACATATAAACACCTAAAAACACAAATCCATTGAGTAAAACAATCGTAGAACCACTTGGCCAATCTAAAATGTACGATCCCATTAAGCCAAAAATAATAATGAAAACGGATGAGACAGCAGCGATGACAATCGTTGCCTTAAACCCTCTTGAAAACTGCATGGCTATAATTGTTGGAAAAATAATCAAACTAGAAATGAGTAATGTTCCCATTGCACGGATACCGATAACCACGGTGACACCGACTAAAATCGCTAATACCGTATTTAATCGTTTAGTGTTAATCCCTGATACTTTAGCAAAATCTTCTTCAAACGTCATCGTAAATAAATCGTGATATAGCGATGTTACGACTGCGATCACAATGATAGAAAACGTAATGGACAAATAAACATCCAATCGTTGTATCGTCAATATGCTTCCAAAAAGAAAACTAAACAAATCAACATTAAAGCCGCCGGCAACACTCGCAAGAATAGTTCCAAAAGCCATGGCAACAGCGGCTGTTAAGCCAATCGCTGCATCACCATGAAGTTTTGCCGTTTCGTTAAGCTTTAAAATAAACACGGATACGGCCACTACAATAATCATTGAAAAGATTAAAGGTGCTGTGTTAAATAGCAGTCCCACAGCAATTCCCGCAAAGGCAACGTGAGACAATCCGTGACCAATCATTGAAAAACGTTTCAAAACGAGAAACGGACCGATAAATGAACTGCTAATCGCAACAGCGATGCCTACAAATAAAGCTCGCCACATAAAACCATAAGAAAACGCCGCAAGTAGTTCTTGCAGTAAGCTCATGACTGCTCACCCGCTTTCTCTTGACGTAAGCTGTGTGTATGGATAAAAGGTGAGAGCTCTTGATGTTCACAAAACTGATTAAAGGTGCCATCAAACATGAGCTTTTGATCTAAATATAGAACGCGGTTAATATAGTCTCCTGCAGATACAATATCATGGGTAACGAGAATAATAGTGACACCGTGTGATTTATTGAGATGCTTTAAAATATCAAAAAACTGCTTTCTCATTGAATGATCTAAGGCACTCGTAGGTTCATCAAGAATTAAGATATCTGGATTAGAGACTAAAGCACGTGCCAGTAAAACTCTTTGTTGCTGACCACCTGATAACGCACCAATCCGTTTATGCACTAAGGCTTTAATATTTAGCATATGTAAGACATCTTGAACATTCTGCTTCTCTTGTTTACTCAAACGTTTAGGAAATCGTTTCGTTGAAAGCAAACCCATGCCGACCACTTCATCGACGGTTGCAGGAAAAAACCGATCCAAAGCCATAGTGTGTTGGGGCAAATACCCTACGGTAACATCGTCATTTTTTTCAATAGTGCCTTTTTGGTAATGCAGCAATCCAAGAATCGTCTTAATCAATGTCGTTTTACCACTTCCATTGGCCCCAATAATCGCGATAAAGTCTCTTTCGTACACATCGAAAGAGACACTGGAAACGGCTGTAAAACTATGATACTTAACTGTTAAATCTTGTAAACTAAGTAATGATTGTTTATCCATATTCTCGCCTCTAAAATCAATCTCATACTTAATTATATACGATAAAAGTCTAAATGCAAATGGTTAGCATTAAACACATCTATTCTTTGAGATCTTTAGAGTAATCATCAAAGAAGTCGTCATCAACTTCAAAGAAATCGTCGTAGTCTTCAAAACTTTGAAACTCAGATTTTGATGGCGCGTCTTTCTTAAATCGCTCAAGATTCGTGTTTTGATCTTGATCTTTTGATTGCGAGTTTCTAAAGTGGCTGTTTTGGTCATTGCGTTGATTATGCGTACTTTGTGCCCGAGCATAATCTAAGTAATAGGCCACCACAAAAATAAACGAAAACACAGCAATAACAGCAATAATTGGAACCATTTTAATCACCTTTCTCTTTTTATCTTGGGAATAACTGTCTTAAAACTTCTCTATATAATGTCGGCGTATTTCGGGTGTAAACTAACTCTCGTGCTAAGATTGGATCTTTACTAATTAATCCATCCACATCAAGCTCAATGAATTGTTGATGTTCTTGTTCTGTTTCTAATGTCCAAACATAAACTTTTTTACCCGCTTGTTGAACTTGACGAATATAGTTTTGGTTATTTGCAATAACAAAGGTTCTAAAGGCAAAATAATCGATGTTATCATCTTGTACTAAGGCCTCTATGTCACCAAAGAATGTACTAATTAAAAGAAGTGTTTGAACGTCTGAGTTCAGTTCTTTAATCTCACGCAACTGTTGGTAATCAAATGACATCACTACACTTGAACTCTCGAGTTGAAAGGCTTCAATTAAGCTGACGACGTCGTGGTTAAACTGACTGCCCCGTGCTTTTAAATCAATATAGGCTTTGGCACGTCCATCAATACGCTCTAACGCTTCTTCTAAGGTTGGTATCTGTTCGCCTTCGAACTCATCGGCAAACCATGATCCTGCATCGAGCTGTCTGAGTTGACTGAGTGTTAAGCTATCAACTCTGCGGTTCAATGCATCATTTGTTGTCCTGCCAAGCGTGACATCATGCATTAAAACAGGGACGCCATCGGCGGATACCTGAACATCAAACTCAACGCCATCTGCTCCGTATTCGATGGCTAAATCAAGTGCTGCCAAGGTGTTCTCAGGTGCCGATAAAGAGGCCCCACGGTGGGCAATAACATCAGCCCGTTTAAGTAGCTCTACAGGGGTAAACGGGTCTCTAACTAGACTGACGACATTGGTCACATTTAAACCGATTAAAAAGATAAATAAGGTAAGAATAATCGGTTTTGGATTCACGCGATTTACCATGGTTAAGGCGCGTTTCTGATAGCGTTTAAACTTAGTATTTATCCAGTTTTTTGGTCTTTTTTGATAATACCAAAGTGAGATGAGTGCATAGTTCACAGGAATCAATATAAGGGATGTGATCGTGGTTGCAACGAGATAGAAGCTGTAAATAAACGTTAGTATTGTTCCTAAAACCAGCGATTGACCACGGGTAAGGTATATCATAAATGCAATACTGCTTAAAACCAAAGCGTATGCAATAAATAAAACACCATTTAGCATGCCGTTGAAAAGAATAAACTGCATTAGGTATTTCACTCTACCTTTTCTTAAAAGCATTCGATGCTCTTTGAGTGTTTGCTTTACGGTCATAGACTCTAGTGTATACAGTTTAACAAAGTACATGGATTCAACGAATAAAAACATAAAGCCAATAATTAATCCATAAAAAACGAAGCTTAATGGCATAAGACCCTCAATTTCTTCAACAATGATTCGTGGAATACTTATCGTTGAGGCGAATCCTACAATATGAAACGCTTCAAAGATAAAGAACATAAAAAGCGCTGGAAGTAACGCAAACATTTTATACCGTCTAATAATCCGCCAAGATTGTTTTACTCCAACCGAATAAAGGGTCAATACATCAAGTTTTTCTCGATGATAACTATAATCGTAAATTACCGACAAGAAAACCATTTCAATTAAGACGTAAAAACTGAAAACAACAAGTAATAAAAGCAATATTACGAGTGTGCTTGGTTGTCTTAAATACGTTAAAATCATTTGGTTTGTAATGTATTGGTAACCGGCAACCCGAATCGATGCAAAAAACAATAAACGTGTAAGTGGGTATATTAAAAACACGCCAAACAAACGATAAAAAACCTCAAATACAATTAAGGTTTTAAGATTAAAGCTAAGCATAGTTTTTAACGGTTTAAAAGGTAACATGAAACTCACTCTTTCAGGGATGATGGATTGAACTTAGTAACTGTGTCGCTTCGTTTTCGCTTGTAAAGTGTTTTAGTATTTGATAGACAAACTGGTAGACGGTCCCTGCCCCTTTAGCGGTAAGTATTCTGCCATCAAAAACTGTAGAACTTTGATTTATATATACCCCTTTTGGTGCATCAATCTCAGAACCAGGAAACGCAGTATACTTTGTGTTGTCAAGTAGTCCTGCTTGACCTAAAAAACGAGGACCCGCACAGATGGCTGCAATCACTTTATGGGCCTGATCGAAAGTCTTTGCGATGGTCGGAATAGGACTCGTGTCAATAGTATTAGCAACGTACTTTCCACCAGGGATAATTAATAGATCATACGTATTAACAGCAGCACTATCATAAAAGCAATCCGCTTGAACAGTGAGCCCAAAGGCGGTCTTAATCGCTAATGTTGATTCTAAGCTGGCGGTATCGATCGCAAACCCTGCACGAATTAATAGTGCTCGAGTTGCAAGTGCCTCAACATCTTCAACATCGTGTGAAAGCAATAGTAATCCTTTCATAATCGTCTCCTTTTCAAGGTTTGACCTATCTTCAGTTTATCACACAAACGTCCATAAAAAAAGCGCTTTGGCTGCAAAGCGCTTTGTGTTTAACTCTACTTGACTCGTGGTTTATAATGTGTGTGCAATAAACGGTGCGAACGCTCACCCAGCGGTTCTTTGAGGAACTTACTGTAAATTTCGGTGATGTATGGATTCTCGTGCGATTTACGGATGGGCATTTCACTATCAAGTTGATAGGTCGCGTTAATTCGCTCTTGGCGTTTTTGGTTCGTCGTACCATAAGGTTGGCCACCACCACCAATACATCCACCCGGACAAGTCATAACTTCAATGAAAGCATATGGCGATTCACCCGCTTTGATTTGATCGGTGAGTTGTTTCGCGTGTTTCAGAGTATGCGCCACAGCGACACGAACTTTTGCGCCACCGAGCTCAACTTCTGCTTCTTTAATGCCTTGCATGCCTCGAACATCTTTAAAGTCAAGGGTTTCGAGTGGCTTTTCATTGACCACTTCATAAACGGTTCTTAAAGCGGCTTCCATTACACCACCGGTCGCGCCAAATATCGCTGCGGCACCGGTCGTTATACCAAATGGATTGTCAAATTCACCGTCTTCAAGTTCTTGAAAATTAATTCCCATTTGACGTACCATTTTGCCAAGTTCACGGGTGGTTAAAACGGCGTCAACATCTGGAATATTTTCATTCACTTGCATCTCTTCTCTTGCCGCTTCATACTTTTTCGCTGTACATGGCATAACAGAGACAACAAATAAATCCTCTGGAGCGATTTTTTCAGTTTGAGCGTAGTAAGTTTTAGCAATTGAACCAAACATCTGTTGAGGAGATTTACACGTTGATAAATGCCCTAACATATCAGGGTAATGTTGTTCAGCGTAGTTAATCCATCCTGGACAACACGATGTCATCATCGGTAACGTTCCCCCTGTTTTTACACGATGTAGAAGTTCATGACCTTCTTCAATAATCGTGAGATCGGCGGTGAAATCAGTATCAAAAACACGATCGAAACCAAGATTTCTTAAGGCCGTAACAAGTTTACCGGTCCATTCTCCACCTGTGGCCTCACCAAACTCTTCACCAATTGAAACCCGAATCGATGGCGCAACTTGAACAATCACGTGTTTGTTTGGATTGTTTAAAGCATCAAGTACGCGAATACTGTCATCTTTTTCAGTGATGGCAGCAACGGGACAAACACTTGAGCATTGCCCACAGAACGTGCAATCTTCTTCGGTTAAATATTTACCGTATTTCGGTGTAACTTCAACATCATGGCCACGGTACATGGTCTCAAGCACGTGGGTTCCTTCAACATCTTTACAAACATCAACGCAACGTCCACACTTAATACAACGATTCGGATTGCGATAAATCGATGGATTATGATCATCGACTTCTTGTTGTTTTAGGACTGAAGGGAAACGATTTTCATCAATACCTAGTTGATTCGCTAATGATTGAAGCTCACACTTCATATTTTTAACACAAGCCGTGCAATTCGTGTCATGATTCGCCAAAATCAACTCAGTGATCGTGCGTCTAGCATTAAGCACCTTTGAAGAGTTAGTGCGAATAACCATACCTTCTTTAACTGGTGTAGAACATGCGGTTAGTAAGTTTCTCGCGCCTTCAACTTCAACTGAGCAAATTCGACAATCTGAGTTAATATTTAAGTCAGGGTAGTAACATAACGTTGGAATATCAATTCCGTTTGCCTTTGCAGCATCAAGAATGGTCGTGTTCGGCGCAACTGAAACGTCGCGGTTGTTTATTTTAACATTTACCATAATTTTTACTCCCCTCCTGAAAATTCGATACGATCATGATATTCATCTCTAAAGTAACCTAACGTTGAAATTAATGAAATAGGCGAGGATTGACCAAGACCGCAAAGCGATGTTTGATGCATTACACGCGCTAATGACTCTAGCGACAACAAGTCTTTAGGGGTACTCTCTTTATGGAGAAAGCGTTTGACAAGCCTTTCAAGTTGGACATGACCTTCACGACATGGTGTACACTTTCCACAAGACTCGTGACCAAAGAACTCGACAATTCTGAGCAATATCTCAAAGAGATTATGGCGGTCATCCATAACGATTATTGCCCCGGCACCTGTTTTAGATTCAAACTCTTCGAAGCGATCGTAATCGATTTTCATATCAAGCATAAACTCAGGAATAATCGGTCCACAAGCGCCACCAAGTTGAACCATCTTAAGCTTTCTTGATTCAGGCACTCCACCACCGAGAATGTCAATAACATCACGTAATGTAACGCCAAATGGCACTTCATACACACCAGGATTTTTCACGTTTCCAGATAAACTGATAAGTTTAGTTCCGGTTGAACTTGCGGTGCCAATTTTCGCATAAGCTTTACCGCCAGATTCAATAATTACTGGAATATTACAGAATGTCTCAACATTGTTGATCAATGTTGGTTTCCCAAACAATCCTTTTTCTGTTGGGAAAGGTGGTTTTACGCGCGTTCTTCCAGATTTACCTTCAATAGATTCTAATAAGGCAAACTCTTCACCAACAACATACGCACCGGCTCCCGTTCGCACTTCAATATCAAAATCAAAACCACTATCTAAAATATTCTCTCCAAGAAATCCCATGTCGCGCGCTTGATCAACCGCCCATTTAACGATGCTAATGGCACGGTTATACTCACCACGAATATAGATATAACCTTTTGATGCCCCTGTAGCATAAGCCGATATAATCATGCCTTCAATGGTTTGATGAGGATCATTTTCTAAAAGGGCACGGTCTTTAAAGTTTCCTGGTTCACCTTCATCAGCATTATTGATAATATACTTCACTTCGCTTGCCTCTTTGGCAAGCCCCATCATTTTAATGTGTACTGGGAATCCTGCACCACCGCGTCCACGAAGCTTCGATTTCTCAACTTCGTCGATAATGGTTATTTTTTCCATTTGTAAAGCTTTGCGCAGGTTTTTATAGCCATCATGCTCAATATAATCTTTAATTGATAGAGGATTAACTAGCCCAAAACGTTTTGATAAGACTTTTTTCTCAAGCATGTTTCTTCCCCCTATACTCTGCTAAAATAGCTTTCACTTTATTTGGTGTAAGCGAAGTAAATGTTTTCTCTCCAATACGCATTGCAGGCGCTTTATCGCACGCCCCCAAACAGCTCGTGTACTCGAGAGTGAACATTTTGTCTTCTGTGGTTTCACCAATCTCTATGTTGAGTAGATTCGTGAGCGTTTTTTGAACAGAATTTTGATCGTTCAAATAACAAGGTACATCATGGCAAATTTGGATAACATATTCACCTTTTGGTTTCATTGAGAAGAATGTGTAAAACGTCATAACACTTGAAACTTTACTTTCGGAGACATTTAAATAATTCGCGATTTCTTTAAGCTCTTCTTCACTTAAGTAATGATGCACTTTTGTCTTTTGATAATCGAGTAAGATTTCAATCAAGTAGTCTTCAGTCTTCGGGTATTTTTCTAAGATTTCTCTAAGTTGCATTTTGTCCTCCTTATTATTAGATATGAAACAATTATGCAAAACCCATTCTGATAGTATTTTTTAGTGAAAGCTATCACGTCCCTAATGTTTTTTATATTTTCCCTTATTATAGCGGTTTATCAAAGGTGATACAAGTTGAAAATAATCTTTGCGACACGATTGTATTAAAAAATGTACAAAGTAAGGGCTTTCAAGCTATTTAAAAAAAATCTATTTAGTTCGTTATAGCAACTAAGGCATCCAAAACCTTACAGTTTTCGAGTTTTTTTGTAATAAATGGATTAAAAAAACTACAGCTTAATAAACTGTAGTTTGATAGTAATAATTGGAGCCAACGGGGCTCGAACCCGCGACCTCTAGCATGCCATGCTAGCGCTCTCCCAGCTGAGCTATGGCCCCTTTTGTAGGTTAAATTAAATAACAGACTGTTTGATTTTTGTAACAATCAAATCCACAGCTTTATCGTGTCTTTGATCGTTAGGGATAATCACATCAGCGTAGCGTTTTGTTGGTTTCACGTAACGATGAAACATCGGTTTAACCGTTGTTTCATATTGCTTAATTATGTTTTCTAAAGAGCGTCCTCTTTCATTCATATCACGTAACATTCTTCGAATAAAGCGCGTATCATCATCGAGTTCTACAAAGATGTTCATATCTGAAAGCTCACGGATCTTCGGGTTTTCTAAAATTAATATCCCTTCAACAATAATCACTTTTTTTGCTTCAATGGTTTCACATTGCGATGCGCGTGTATGATTGACAAAATCATACATTGGTTTCTCAACTCTTTGACCCGCCAGTAAGGCTTTTAAATGGTCGTGTAACAGGTTATTATCTAATGAACTAGGATGATCATAGTTCATCTTAAAGCGTTCTTCTAAAGGAATCTCTGATTGGTCGTGGTAATAATCATCGTGCTTAATGATTAAGACGTCATCTAATCCCGCTTTATCCAAAACTTCTTGAACTACGGTACTTTTTCCACTTGCTGACCCACCGGCAACTAAGAATAGTAAAGGTTTCATACGCACTCCTTTCAAATGGTTCATGACTATTATAGAGTAAAACTAAAAGGATTTAAAGACTAATCTTCAAAAAATTCGTTTAACGGTGGGAAATCAAGAGGCATTTGATCGCTGAAATAGAAATGGATACCCGAAATATAATTGCTTTCCTTTTTCGTTGATTGAAAATCCTCTTCAAGACGAAAGTGAACTTCGAGTAAGCAATCGTCCATTATTTTAAACTCGACATATTCATAATACTGTTGTGAACTACTTTCGCGTTTCTGACCACGCAGGGTATTATATAACCTTGATGTATCATAGGTTTTTTTTGTCAAATTTTGTGCTAAGTCTAGATAATAGTCGAGCTCGATTATGCTAAAGTCGAGCAAGGTCGTGTTGGCTTCGATGGCTGCTTCTCTTCCAACTTCAGTATTAGGGTATGGATTCACACGTTTTGTCATCGTCCGAGTATCGTAAATAAAGCTCGGTGTAATAAGGATTGCATAGTCTTCATTTAATACTGTATCGATCACTTTGATGATGATAGCTTGAGAGTCAGAGCGGTTAATAATCTCAACACGATCAATAGGATGAGAACTTGAGGTGTTTACGCGGTTGATGAAAATATGATTCGTGTCTAGATCAAGTTCAGCGAAAAGTTCTGAGACAAAATGGGCATCAATGGTGGGTTTAGTACGACAACCACCGAGAAGGAGTCCAAGAATAATAAGCGATATGAGCAATGCTTTCTTCATTAAAAACCACCTCCTAAGATGCTTTAATTATATGCTAGGTCAAAAGTAAATACAAACGTCATTTATGTAAGTTAACGATTATTCTATGAATAATAATGGATGAAAGGTTAGATTTAGCCTTATCTACAGTAAAATAGAAATAGTTAATGACGTCACAATGTGGGGTGTGTCTATGTTAGAACTTCAAAATATCTGCAAGTTTTATCGCAATGGTAATGTTTGGACCATGGCACTTGATAGTGTAAACTTAACGTTCAAAAAGAACGAGTTTGTTGCTGTGCTCGGACCAAGTGGTTGCGGAAAGACAACCCTTTTGAATATTATCGGTGGTCTGGATGTCTATTCACAAGATGATCTTGTTTTAGCCGGAAAAGCGCTTTTAAACTACCGTCAAAGTGATTTGATTATCAACAATGTTTCGACGCGTAAATTTTCTGAAAGAGATTGGGATCACTATCGTAGTAAACGGGTTGGCTTCGTATTTCAAAACTATAATCTTATT
>SKFS01000124.1 GCA_007117885.1 Candidatus Izemoplasma sp. | reverse complement strand
GCTTAGGCTTTGCGGGAATCGATCGAAAAGGCAGCGAGTTTAACGACCGCATAGTCGATGCTAAAGGAAAAACTAAAACAAACTTTAGTGGGGGTGTATCAGGTGGATTAACTAACGGCAACCCACTTCTTATCGATGTTTTTATTAAGCCCACTTCATCAATTAAAAAACCTCAGGAAACGTTCAATCTCCAAAAAAATACCGTCACACCTTTAACGATTGAAGGACGGCACGATGTTGCGATTGCCCGCAGAGCCCCGATCGTTTTAGAAAATGCGTTAGCGATCGTTTTAGCGGATCTTTACTTAATTGAACTCGGCAATCAAGCCTATTTAAAGCAACGTTAAAGCATGACGTTTGCATCTCATGATACAAGGATGCTATAATATCAAAAAACCAGCGAGGCGAGATCTATGAAAACACAATGTAAAACGCCAAACTTTATGCAAGCTCATCATCATTATCAAACCGAGGCTTCATGCTAAACAACTGTTTAGTGATGCAGCCTTTATCCCTATGATTTAAGGCTTGCTTGGATACAGGAGATTCCCGTATAGGCTAGCCTATACGGTTTTTTTATTGATTAGGAGGAACCATCATGACACAACGACTTACACAAACATATAGTGGATACCATCATCATCAAAGACGGGTTTGATCAAAACAACATTGTTTTGGACCAAGCCCTTTTCGTCATTAATTTAAGGGTGGTTCCGTATTGCGCTGAACGGAGTACCCGTTCAGCGTTTTTTATAGAAGAAAGGAGCATTAAGATGCAATTTAACACGATAGAAGAAACCATGAAAAACCAACGCATTAAGTCTCAAACATCACAAAGACTCATTTCATTAGTACGTAAACAAGGCTTTCAAATGATTGAACCGGACTATTTTGAAGACTATGACCGCTTTACCCATGCCCATCAAAGAGTCACTAAGCAGCGAATTGTTAAACTGATGAACCCATTAGGGGAGGTCTTAGTTTTAAGGCCCGATGTCACAACGAGTATTGCCTCTAAAATTGTACCATTACTCAAGACAGAAGAAGAGCTTAAACTATTTTATTATGCCACGACATTTAACGTCGGTACCCAAGGTAAGATTGAGAGCCGTAAGCAGTTTGGTATCGAGTGGTTTAACGCGCCGAACACAGCAGAAAAAGCAGTTTTAGCGCTTATTGTATCGATCGTTGAATCACTAAACCTGCCTTATATTATCGAACTAGGCTCAGAAGAATTTCTTAACACGTTGATTAGACAGTTGGAGCTACCTAAAGCGGACGAAACACATTTAAAAACTATGATCGCGTATAAAGATAGTTCAGGATTAAACACCTGGTTAAAAACTCAATCATTGCCCAACACGATAAGGGAAGTATTAGAGAAGCTCTTTAGCTTTCGAGGTTGTTTTAACGATTTAGCAAAGCTTATCGATTCGCAAACTTTCCCTGAGGCCTTGAGTCAAAGTCTTACTGAACTCTATCAAACCATGGCCTCTTTTCAGGATCAACCATTGCGCTTCGATTTAAGCATGATTAGTGAGTTTGAGTATTATACAGGCGTCCGCTTTAAGGTTTATATAGAAAACGTGCCTAAAACCGTTTTAAAAGGAGGTCGTTACCTTGCGGTCAATCCATATGGCCATGAAGAGGTTAGTGCGATTGGGTTTACAATGGAAAGTGACGCGTTGCTAAAGGAGTTGATTAAAAATGGCTGATTTTCTTACCATAGCTATTCCTACCGGACGTCTTGGGAAGCAAACATTGAAGCGTTTCAACATGGCGGGGATGTTGGAAAATTACGAGAAAGGTTCACGGAAACTCATTTTAATCGATGGCCAGTATCGGCTACGTTTCCTATTTGTTAAACCGGTCGATGTAATGACCTATGTCACCAACAAAGTCGCCGATATTGGCGTTGTCGGAAAGGACCAAATTCTTGAAGAACAAGCCAATATTTATGAAATAATGGATTTAAAGTTTGGTCAGTGTATGCTTGCCATTGCGGGATTTGATCACACCCCTTTAAGCAAACAAAACGGTGTTTTAAGCATTGCGACAAAATACCCACACTATACTGAACGCTTCTTTCTCGAAAGAAATCAACAGGTTAATATCATTCCTTTAAACGGTTCGGTTGAGCTCGCGCCCCTCGTTGGACTCGCCGATGTGATTGTGGACATTGTTGAGACGGGGGCAACATTAAAAGAGAATGGTTTAAAAGTATTGCAAGAGATGATACCGATTAGTGCACGGTTAATCGCTAATCGTGTCAGTTATCGTTTTAAGATTCAAGCGATCGAACAACTTATCGAACGATTAAATAAGGGAGTTGGTGTTGGCAATGAAACGAATAGATAAAACAGCACAAAAAGCGTATCTTGAAAACAGACTTACCCGTAATGCATTTGAAGACACAACCGTGAATCAAGAGGTTTTAACTATTATTGAAGCGGTGAGAGAGGGACGGGACCAAGCGGTAAAAAGTATGACTGAACGTTTTGATAAGGTCGCCATCGACACGTTTAAAGTTCAGCAAGCAGAAATTGCTGAAGCGTATGCCCTTATTGACCCAGTTTTAATTGAGGATTTACGTAAAGCGATGGCAAACATAAACGATTTTCACACACGCCAAGTCGAAACCTCATTTTCGGTTGCAGTGGATGCATTGAGTTGTTTAGAAGAGCGGGTCTCGGCCATTGAAACGGTTGGGCTGTATGTGCCTGGAGGCACCGCACCCTTGCCTTCTACGGTATTAATGAACGCGGTTCCAGCAAAGCTTGCTGGGGTAAAGAAGACGGTGATGGTGAGTCCGCCTAACCGAGAAGGAAAACTGGCTGCAAGCGTATTGGTCGCTGCCGATTTAGTCGGCGTAGACGAAATCTACAAAGTAGGCGGAGCGCAAGCTATCGCTGCCTTAGCTTTTGGCACTGAAACCATCCCGAAAGTCGATAAGGTTGTTGGACCTGGCAACAAGTATGTGACGGCCGCTAAACGACTATTAAATGGGCATGTCGGCATTGACATGATTGCTGGACCCAGTGAAATCGTCATCGTTGCGGATGCGAGCGCAAACCCTAAGTTTGTCGCTGCAGACCTTTTATCACAAGCGGAGCATGATCAGGATGCAACCGCCATACTCTTGACGCCGAGTTCAACACTTGCTAATAAGGTCGCCGAAGAAGTGAAAGAACAGTTGGCGGTGTTAACACGCAAAGCCATTGCCAAAGCCTCACTTGAAAATTATGGTGCGATCCTTGTGACCGATACGCTCGATGAAGTCATCGACATTGCCAATCAGTTAGCCCCTGAACATTTAGAAATTATGACGGTTAAGGATGACTATGTTTTAGACCGGATTTACCAAGCGGGTTCCATCTTTGTCGGTCCCTATAGTGCTGAACCCGTCGGTGATTATTTTGCGGGGACAAACCATACCTTACCAACCAGTGGCACCGCGCGGTTTTCTTCACCCCTATCAGTGCGTGATTTTCAAAAACGCACCCAAATCATCCACTACCATCAAGAAACGTTTAAAAAATCGGCGCAAAGGATTATCCGCTTGGCGAATGAAGAAGGGCTCACCGCTCACGCTAACGCGATACAGGTTCGCTTAGAAGAGGAGAAGGACAATGATTAAAGAGAGTGTAAAGAAGTTAACACCGTATATCCCAAATACGGTCCCTTGTACGATTAAACTCGACGCCAATGAAGGCAGTAACTATCTGTTTAACGAAGCGCTTGATTTTAGAACTGAACCACTTAATCTTTATCCAGATAGCGATGCGCTCAAACTTTGTAATGACCTTTCTCAGTACCTTAACGTTAAACCCTCACAAATCATGGTGGGCAATGGTTCGAGTGAAATGATTGAACTGTTAATTAAGACTTATGTTGAGAAAGATGAAATTGTTTTAGGTTTTGAGCCGTCATTTTCGATGTATCAGGTGTATACAACGCTCCATGGGGGCAACTATCGCACCGTTTCGGCAGAAGACGATCTATCGTTTTCTATCGAACGCTTAATCACACGTGCAAAACAACTTAAACCGAAACTAATTATCCTTTGTTCACCGAATAATCCAACGGGATTTACTTTTTCTAAAGCTACGTTAGAAAAAGTTTTAAAAGCCACCGAAGCACTGGTTTTAATCGATGAAGCCTACGGCGAGTTTTCCCATCAAGAAACCGTTGTTTCAATGGTTGATACGTACCCTAAGTTAATGGTGACACGGACGTTTTCTAAAGCGTTTGGGCTTG
>SKFS01000130.1 GCA_007117885.1 Candidatus Izemoplasma sp. | reverse complement strand
TTTGACCTAAACCACATAGTGAGGCGTTTTTAATGTTATAACCTAACGTCTCTAACCGTTCCAAATCAGCCGGTTCACCTTCCATATTGGTTAAACGTTCTAAAATCTCAAACATCCGCTTCGTCCCAATACGACACGGTGTACATTTACCACATGATTCATCTTGTGTGAAATCTAGGTAGAACTTGGCAATTTCAACCATATCGCTATCTTCATCCATCACGATGAGTCCACCGCTTCCCATCATAGCACCAATCGCTAATAATGAGTCATAGTCAATCGGTGTATCGAAGTACTCTTCGGTAATCACACCACCACTCGGTCCACCAATTTGTACCGCTTTTATTTTTTTATCTTCTGGATGACCGCCACCGATGTCAAAAATAATTTCACGCAAGGTTATTCCCATTGGCACTTCAACGAGCCCGATGTTTTTCACGTTTCCTGCTAAAGCGAACACCTTTGTTCCTTTAGAGCGCTCAGTGCCATAAGAAGCAAACCATTTGGCACCATTTAATATAATCGCCGGGACATTCACAAATGTTTCCACGTTGTTTACCGAGGTCGGTTTCCCTCTAAAACCACTTTCACTTGGGTAAGGTGGTTTTTTATCGGGTTCCCCTCGGTGGCCTTCCATCGAACGGATTAACGCCGTCTCTTCACCGCAGACAAACGCCCCAGCTCCTAGTTTTATACCAATATCAAAGGAGAAGTCAGTACCGAAAATATTCGATCCTAAAAAGCCGTTTTCTTTCGCTTGATCTAAAGCGATTTTTAAAGGTTCTAAGGAAATAGCATACTCAGCACGAATATAAATATACCCTTGATTCGATCCAATCGCATAGCCTGCAATCGTCATTGCCTCAATTAATGAATGCGGATCGCCTTCGATAATACTACGATCCATAAAAGCGCCTGGGTCGCCTTCATCGGCATTACAGATGACATACTTTTCACTGCTTTTGACAGCGGCTGTGTACGCCCATTTCAAGCCCGTAGGGAAGCCGCCGCCACCACGACCTCTTAATCCGCTATCTTTAATGATTTGGACAACTTCTTCCGGGGACATTTCTAAGAGGGACATACCTAAAGCTTTGTAGCCATCTTGAGCAACGTATTCCTCTATTTTACGTGGATCGATATCGCCGACATTGCGTAGGGCAATACGCAACTGTTTTTTGTAGAAGTTCATGTCTTGGTAGCGTTCAACTACTTCTTTTTGCTTGTTTTGATAAAGCAGACGATTAATCGTTGTTCCCTCTAAAATATGTTTAGTAAATATCTCGTCGACATCTTTAATCGAAATGCGTACATAAGTAATGTTGTCGGGTTCGATAAACATAATTGGACCTTCACCACAAAAACGTAAACAGCCAACCTTTTTTAAGTTCACTTCTCCGTTGAGTTGGTGTTCATCGATTTTTGCTTGTAACATTTCAATGATTAAATCACTTTCAGAAGAAAGACAGGAGGTTCCCGCACAAGCAAGAATAGTGATTCTAAAGCTTTTGTCTTTATGAACACTACTCGCCCATTTTTTTAGTGAAGATAAACTATTAATTTTCATAGTGTTCACCTCGATAATTTTCTAAAATTCCATCGACATCATTAACTTTAACTTTACCATAGACTTTATCATTAACCGTCACGATGGGCGCTAGACCACAGGCCCCAATACAACGGACATCCTTCACAGTAAAAAGACCATCCTCAGAAATTTCGCCTTTGGCCGTTTTTGTCAATTTCAAGATGCGATCGAGTACTTTATCCGCACCTTTCACAAAACATGCGGTTCCCATACAAACACTCACGGTGTATTTTCCGGTTGGTTTTTCGCTAAAGAAAGAATAAAATGTGACCACACCGTTAACTTTTGCGCCAGATAAATCAAGCGCTCTTGCGACATAGAGTTGCAAATTATGCGGAAGATGACCAAACAACTCCTGAGCACGATGTAAAACATGAATAAGCTGTTCTTGTTTATCGCCTTCTAACGCGGTGATGTACGCATCAAGCTGACGTAAAAGAGACACATCAAGCTGACTTACATCTAAAACTGATTTTTTCATAAAAACCTCCTAATTCGAGAAAATATAACCGTTGATATTATAGCTTAATTATGGCTATATGTAAATACTTTAGCGCGTTATTTATAAATAAAACCGTTTACATTTGTCATACAAGTTTTTGTCATACAAACCAATGACGTGTATGACAAGTTTTTTTGTAAAAAATAAACCTCCAAATACGGAGGTTTGTGTTAGTTTTTTTGAGAGGATTTTGATTTTACATACGCAATAACTTCATTGACTGTCTGCGTAAAATCCTGCGTATTTACCGTAAACCATTGGGTTTTAAACTGGTGTTTAAAATAGGTGTATTGACGTTTCGCGAAACGTCTTGAATTTCGCTTAATGGTTTCCTTGGCTTGCGCTAAAGTTATTTCGTTATCAAAGTATTTATACAGTTCTTTGTAACCGATGGCTTGAACTGCTTGAGAACGAATCCCTTGGTCGTATAAGCGCTTCACTTCATAGACTAAGCCTTCATGAAACATCCTTTCAACCCGCTCATCAATCCGCTGATAAAGATCGTCTTTAGGCATCGTCAAACCAACGATACAGTAATCGTATAGAGCGGTATCTTGTTTCGTTTGAGCGCTTCTTTTTACCCCTTTTTCAGCCCTATATAGTGCTTGTATCACACGTTTGCGATTATTTGGGTGGATCGCTTCCGCTGAGGCAGGATCAAGGTCAAACAACTTTTTGTGGAGCTGTTGATTATCGAACACTGTGAGCTGTTTTTCATAGTTAGGGTTGCGCTGGGCTTTTGTAAAATCAAAGTCGTGTAAAACACTTTTAATATAGTACCCTGTCCCACCGACGATAATCGGTGTTTTACCACGCGCTTCGATCGCTTCAATCGCTTGACGAACATAGCGTTGATAAAGCGCTACACTGAAATCATCACGCGGATCTAAAATATCAATCATGTGATGTTCAATATCTTCCTTTTCTGTTTCGGTTATTTTAGCACTACCAATGTCTAAACCCCGATAAACTTGTACGCTATCTCCTGAGATAATTTCACTATTGAGCGCCTTAGCTAAGGCAATACTAAGCGTCGTTTTTCCGACCCCTGTGGGCCCGACAATGACAACGATCATGGGTTGATCCTTTTAAACATCGTTTCAACTTCTGTTAGGCTGAAATGAATGATGGTCGGTCTTCCGTGGGGACAAGTGTAGGGGTTTACGGTTCGATCTAAATCCTTAAGCAGTTCATTTACTTCTGCATTGTTTATATGTTTGTTTGCTTTAATGGAGTGCTTACACGCTAAATCTTTGGCGATTTGATCGATAATCTCTTTTGATGTAAAGTCTTTTTCATTGAGCATTTCTCGGATCATGTGTTCAGCATAGATTTCTTCGTAGCCAGGATGAAACCAAGAAGGAATACCGGTTATTTTTACGTTTGATGATTCGTCTATCATTGTTTTTAAGCCAAAGGTTTCTAGTTTTTCTTGGTCTTCTAAGTAGGCAACTTTTTCTGCATTGGACAAATGGAGTTCAAAAGGAATGAGCAAGGTTTGCTCGGCTTTAGTTCGCTCGCTCATCGCTTTTAGGTAACGTTCATAACGAATGCGTTCGGCGGCAGCGTGTTGATCTACCATGTAAAATCCCTCTTGATTTTGAAACAGTAAGTAGGTGCCAGCAAGCTGGCCAATATAATTGAGTTCAGGAAGTTTCCGTGTTGGTTGTTCGACAGGTTTCTCCGGTGTTTCTTGAACCACGTGTGTTCTTTCTTCGGCACGGTCAAAAGTTAGCGTTTCTTGTACGACAGAAGCTTCTTCTTTTCGTTTTACCGTAGGAATAAGCTCTGCGTTTTCAAGGGTTTGTGTGACAGTTGAGCGAACGAGATTTAATAGACTGCTTTCTTCAGTAAACTTAACTTCTAGTTTTTGAGGGTGAATATTTACATCAATGAGCAATGGATCAACCGTTATATGCATCATGACGATTGGATACTTTTGGGATGGTAGATAGGTTTTATACCCTTCTACTACAGCGTGTAAAAGACGTTGATTGCGAACAATTCGATGATTTGTGAGCAAGGTGATGTGTTGACGGGTAGACCGGGTGTAGACTGGTTTACAAAGATAGCCTTGAATCGAGAAAAACTGGTTTTTCGCCTTAAAGGGTAGAAGGTTTTTAACAACCTCTAAATCATAGATTTGCAGCAGTATTTTACGGCTGTCACCATCGCCGGTGGTTTGAAGTAATGTCTTCTTATTATGTGTCAATGTAATGCGTACTGAGGGATGAGCTAATGCGATTTTATTAACATAATCAACAATATACGACAGTTCTTTTTGTTCGCTTTTTAAGTGTTTTAGTCGGGCAGGTGTGTTGTAGAATAAATCTTCAACAACAATTCGTGTTCCTTGAGGATGGGACCCTTCGGTATCTTCAACAAGGTTTCCTTGTCGGTAGAGCAGCTTGCGGTTTCTTGATCCTGCAGTTGATTCAATCAACAGTTTTGATACACTTGCAATGCTCGGTAAAGCCTCACCACGAAACCCTAATGATGCAATATGATGCAAATCATGGTGGGTCCGAATTTTACTCGTAGCATGGCGTTTAAACGCCATCGGTAGCTCTTCATAGTCGATTCCTTCACCATCATCGATGATTTCAATGGATTTCAATCCATAGTCGGTTAAATGCACTTGGATGTTTTGACTCTGTGCATCTAAACTATTTTCTAACAGTTCTTTCACCACACTGGCCATGTTTTCAACGACTTCTCCGGCAGCAATGAGGTTCGATAACGTTTCATCTAGCTGGATAATTTTAGGCATGATTGGCTCACCTCGTTTTCTATAAATAGTGTATCATGAATTGACCATAATAAGCACTTTAAACCTTGCTTTTTGCATTTCGCTTTATTCGTTTGCAGTTAGGTTAAAAAAAGCGTATACTGCAAGTGTATAAGGAGGTGCTTTTTATGCGTAGACTTTTGCAAAGTATTTTAGTAATTGTAGCTTCTTTCTCCTTACTTGCTTGCAGTACACAAAAAGATGACTTTGATGATTTAGGTTTAGCTCAGGTTAAAAATGCTAAACATTTAAATGAACTCGTTAAAGTCGATTCAGGTTTTTCGTTGTTTGGTATGTTTCGAGCTGGTTCTGATATGATCGAAGATGCTGACCTTGCACCGGATAGCAATGAACACTCAACCACCAATGTTCAAGTAGAGGGCATTGATGAGGGTGACATTATTAAAACGGATGGCAATCGCATCTATTATTTGCGGTATAATGCGTTAACGGTCATTGAGATTAATGACGATGGTTCAATGAGTACCCTTTACAATGAAGCGATGGATGATTATTGGGGTTATTACAATAGTCTATACATTACTGATGATAAACTCGTTGTGATTGGGTCGTTTTATAAAGTGGACGATGAGCCGTCACCATCAACACGGGAAGACATCGAGATGGGTCGTTGGTGGTTCCCGTACTATTCTTCAATGAGTTCTGTCGATATTTATGATTTAGAAACGTTAGAACAACTCGAACGCTATGAGTTAAGTGGTCATATTATCGGCTCTAGACTTATAGGGGAACAACTCTACCTTATAAACACCTACCAAAATTATTATGATGAAGATGATATTCGACCATTATTTGTCCTAAACGGGACGGAGCATCGACCTGATTATTCAGAGATTAAGTATCTTCCAGACTTACCGACTCGTGCCTTTACAATTATTGCGAACATTGATTTGTCTGAAACAAATCATTTTGCTTACGACATCTTTTTAGGTGTCAGTACATGGGGCCAAATTTATGTCAATGAAAACGGCATTTATCTCGCCTCGAACTACTATGTTGAAACATCGACTTGGCGAGATCGAGATGATGCTGTATCGAGTGATTGGGGAACAAATGGTATTATTATATCTTACCTATTCGATGAAAATGGGCGCGTTGTCTTTGGCGGTTCAGCCAAATACAAAGGGTTCATTATTAATCAATTTGCGATGGATGAGTATGAGGGTATCTTCCGCATCGTAACGCGTGATGGATGGGGATTAAATGCGATTAATCGCCTCTATACTTTCGAAAGACATTATGATGAAGAAAATCGACCCTTCTTAAAGCAACTAGCCTTGCTTGATGAAGGATTAGGTAAACCTGAAGAGACAGTTCGCTCTGTTCGTTTTAATAAAGATATTGTCACCGTGGTGACGTTTGAAGAAATCGACCCATTTTATGTTATCGATCTAAGCGATCCTACCCATCCGACGATCCTAGGTGAACTAGAGATGCCTGGTTTTAGTACCTATCAACACCCTTGGAAAGATGACACCATTATCGGTATCGGATATGAAACAGATGATAATGGTTGGGTTATTGGTTTAAAACTTTCTGTCTATGATATTTCCGATCAAGAGAATCCAGTTGAGCTTGGTGATAGCCTAATATTGCTCAACGAGTCCCGTGGTTGGCAATATGGCGAAGCGTTACATAACCATAAAGCAATTTTAGTTTCTAAGTCGCATGATTTCATCGGTTTCTCGATTCAACAATCTTATTGGATGGATTATGGGTATGAGTATCATAGTGATTATCTGATTTTTGATATCGATTTAACGCGTGAACAACCCATCCAAATTGCGGCCGAAATATCGCATTATGCACTATTTGGAGACGATGATAATCGTGATGACTGGTATTACGGATTTGATGTAAACCGTGCAGTCACAATTAATCACTACTTGTATGTTTTATCGCAAGGTGCTATTTCAAGACATGATATGAAAGAGACTTTCGAGTTCGTTGATGCTATTCAGTTCGAAGATTAAAAAAAAGACATATCTTTTTGAACTCTCTAAAAGATATGTCTTTTAATTTCTATTCTTAGCTTTTTGCTTCAATTGATAAAGCACGTTTAGCGCTTCAATCGGCTTTAGTTGATCGACATCGATGGCGTCAATCTCATCGACGATGTGTTGATAGGGATTGACATTTTCTGTTTGGGGTTCTTCTAAAATATCGAGATTAAAAAGGTTCAATCCAGCGCCACCATTTTGTGATTCAAATGATTTGAGTAGTTTCTCACTACGCTTGATCAATGAAGCAGGAAGTTTTGCAAGGGCAGCCACATTAATACCGTAAGATTTATCCGCGCGGCCTGGTTTCACTTTATGATGAAAAATAATCGCCCCGTCTTTCTCATTGGCCGCAACATGAATGTTTTTCAAATGCGGTAAATGCCCCTCGAGTTCGGTCAGTTCATGATAATGGGTGGCAAACAGTGTTTTACAGCCAATCTTATGATGAATGTACTCAATGATCGCTTGAGCGATCGCTAACCCATCATAGGTTGAGGTCCCTCGACCGATTTCATCGAAAAGAATGAGCGATTTTTTTGTTGCATTTTGGATTGCATGATTGGCATCGAGCATTTCCACCATAAACGTTGATTTTCCACTGATTAAATCATCGCTGGAACCAATGCGCGTAAAGAGTTGATCAAAAATGGGCAGTGTCGCTGCTTCAGCAGGGACAAACGAGCCGATTTGCGCTAAGATAGCCATCACCGCTAACTGGCGCATATATGTCGATTTACCACTCATGTTCGGTCCTGTGATTAAGGCGATATGGGTCGATTCGTCAAGCGTGATATCGTTGGGCACAAACGCACCTTCAACCATTTTTTCAACTACGGGATGGCGGGCATTACGTACATTAATAACCGGCTTATCGTGAAGCGTAGGCCGCGTAAATCGGTAACGCTCACTAACATCACTTAAGGCAATAAACATATCGATTTCACTCAGTATCTCCGCATTTTTTTGAATCGTTGGGATTGACGGTTTTAGTTGATCACGGAGTTCAATGAAAAGTTCGTACTCGAGTTTAATACTTCGTTCTTCACTCGATAAAATAATCTGTTCTTTTTCTTTTAAGGTTGGGGTTATATAGCGTTCTGAGTTTGCTAATGTTTGCTTGCGTGTATACGCATACTCATCTTTAATGTTGGCGATTTGACCTTTAGGGACTTCAATATAGTAGCCAAATACACGATTGTAGCCAATCCGTAGTTTTTTAATGCCTGTGCGTTCTCTTTCAGCACTCTCCAAATCAGCGATAAATGTTTTGACATCAAGATGCACGGTACGGATTTCATCGAGGTCTTGATGGTAACCCCGCTTAAACATGCCCCCTTCTTTAATTGTTAAGGGTGGGTCGTCTACGAGGGCATCATTTAGCGTTCCTACCAGTTCAGTTAAGGCATCGAGTGAGGCCGATAAAAACACTGCATAATCCATTTTCAAGTCTTTCAGAAGCGCTTTAAAATCAGGGAGAATACGCAAACTTCTACGGAGTTGCACTAAGTCTTTAGCATTGGCATTACCATAAGCGATGCGACCGACAATTCGTTCTAAATCATACACATTTTTCAAGGTGTCTTGGAGTTCATTTTTAATGATAAACTCCTGATTAAGTGTGCTTATAAAGTCATAGCGTGTGTTGAGAATTTCTTTGTTTAACAACGGCTTTAGAAGTTGACGTTTTAAATAGCGGGCCCCCATGGCTGTTTTGGTATGATTTAATAGCCAAAAGAGTGAGCCGTTTTCATGGTTTTGACGCATGGTTTTCAATATTTCTAAGCTACGAATCGTGTTCGCATCCATTTTCATCGTAGCGGTGGTTTCGATAGATCGGGCTTTTTTCATATGAAGTAGCGCCCGTTTTTGCGTTTTAAACAAATAACTTAATAGCCGACGGGTGGTCTTTTGTTCGAGAGGTGTTGGCAAATCTTTAACGAGATTTTCGAACACCTCGTCAATCGATGTATCACGGTGAATTGACAATGTTAATCCTTCATGAGTGGTGTAATGTTCAATGTACGATACATCGAACTGATGGGAAATAACGATTTCCTTTAAGGGGATGGCACTCAGTTCGTTTACCAATGCCGTTAAATCACGGGGGATTTTCATGGCTGCGAGTTCCCCTGTGGCGATATTTGCATAGGAAATAGTGTAAAAGTATTCCGAAAAACCAAGGGCTACTAAATAGTGCTCTCCAGCATTTTGATCATCGATATTGGTTCCTGGAGTAACGACTCTAACCACGTCACGCGCGACGAGTGTTTTCCCTTTTTGAACTTCTTCAACTTGCTCAGCTATGGCCACCTTGTAGCCTTTATCAATCAAGCGATTTAAATAGTTTTCAACGGCGTGATGCGGAACACCACACATCGGGATGCGTTCTTTAGCCCCTGCATCTCTAGCCGTTAGCTGAATTTCTAGCTCACGACTGGCAAGGATGGCATCTTCAAAAAACATTTCATAAAAATCACCCAGTCGAAAAAAGACTATAGCATCGTTATAGTCTTCTTTAATCGATAGATACTGTTGCATCATCGGTGTATAGTCGTTTTTGTTTTTAGTCATCTATCTCACACCTTTATACGTTTAACAAGACAAAAACCACCGCCGTTGCGATTAAGATTAAAACAATCGCAACATTGCGTAACACGCGTTTCCGCTTTTTGCGTTGAAGATTATATTTATGGGCAATCTCTTCAAACTTTGCTTGATATAAGTACTCCTCAATGTTCATACCTTCAAAGATTTTTAAACTATCCTCATGAAGTGGGACTCTTGATTGTCTACGTTTTATAAAGATATATTCAATCATATCGGCTTTCTTTAGTTCGATTGAAACATTAACTTTACGATCTTTCGCATAACGCTCAAGTTCTAAAATCGATTGTTTACCGAGCTCTTCTTGTTCAGTTTCAGAGAGATCGAGTTTTAATGCTAAAATATCGATAAGCTGTTTTTTGTTGATTCGCCGAGGAATTTCAACATCGTATTTTTTACCGAGTTCACGAATATCACTTAGTGTCGTTGAGTTGAGAAGAACTTCTGCGGCTTCTTCCTGTCGACAGCCTTCAAAATAGCCTTTGGGTTCAAAGAAAATCGTTAAAAACTGATCTTTAAGTTCTTGATAGGTCTCCTGCGTTGATTTTTGGTATTTCATCGTTAAATTTTGAAGTTTTACAAACTCAAGGTTGTTTATGCCTAAGTCGGCACGATGACGAATAATGATATCCCAAAAATCCCGTTTGTACTCAGCGACATTGATTTCGATGCGATAGCTCTCTGCGAGACGTTCGAGTTGAAAAATCGTAAATTGATCAAACCATTTTAAACGGTGTTTCATCTCATCGGAAAAACGGTCCTCATAATCGGCACTCGCAATGATTGGTGCAATGTTTTTACGAATAATCGCCTTGTGAATATAGTTTGGTAAAAAGAGTTCTTTGTTTTTTAAATACTTGACAATTTCTACAGCGGGTATGACCACGAAGGAATCGATCAAGCGATCGATTTTAACTTTCTTAGAATACAAGTAGATATACTCTTCTTGTTTAAATAGTTCTTTGGTCACATTACCACTCCTTAGACTACTAGTTTCATTATACATGATGGACGTGTGAGATTCAATGTATTTCGTATTATCAAGCAGTTTCCCAGTGATTGAGTAGGGTGATTATTTTATCGTAAAAGGGGTGTTTAAAGCGATTTCAATTGTCGTTGTAATGCTCGATATTAGTTCATTGACTTCTGACTGCAATGTCAAATATTGGTGAATTAACGGATCTTCTTTAAGTGTTTTTAGCTGGGTTTGATAGGTGTGTTCTAACGTTTTTTGCTTTGCAGATGGATAAAACTGACTTTGAACGAGTGCTTTTTGTGTTTCTAAGAACGCTTGATACCGCACTTGATAATGCGGATGATTTACTAACACAGATTCAAGTTTTTGAAAGGCTTTAACCCGTTCATCGTCTTGCAAATGGTGAATGAGGTTTTCTAGACTATTCATGGCGTTCACCGAGTAAAAACCATGTTTTAGCTTCTGTTACTTTCACCCGAACAATTTTACCTATTAATGAGCAATCACCTTCAAAATTAACCAGCTTATTGTGTTCGGTGTAACCGGCCAAGATGTTTGCTTTATTTTTACTTTCACCATCGACTAAAACTTCGACAACCTGGTTTTCAAAACGTTTGTTTCCTTTTAAGTACCCTTGATTAATGACGGTGTTTAAGCGTTGCAGTCGGGCTTTTTTAACCACGTTTGAGGTTGTATCGTGATAGGCAGCTGCTGGGGTGCCTGCACGGGGTGAGAAGATAAACGTAAAGGCCCCTTCAAAATGGGCTTGGTTGACAAGATCGAGCGTTTCTTCAAAAGCTTCATCGTCTTCCTCAGGAAAGCCCACAATAATGTCGGTAGTTAAAGACACATGAGGAATGGCCTTGACGATTTTATCCACGAGGGTTAAATACGCTTCCTTAGTGTATTTTCGGTTCATTTTTTTGAGCACCTTATTGCTACCTGATTGCACCGGCAAATGAATATGTGGCATAATGTTTTTATGTTCCGCAATCGCGGCGATGGTGGCATCGTCAAAATCTTTAGGGTGCGATGTTGTGAAGCGAATTCGTTTGATGGTCGTCTTCGCTAAATCGTTTAGTAAGTGGCTAAATGTATAGTCTTTGTCGATAAAATCACGACCGTATGAGTTCACATTTTGCCCTAGCAAAGTCACTTCTTGATACCCATCTAAAACAAGCTTTTTGACTTCCTCAATAACTTGTTTGGGGTCCCTTGATCGTTCTTTACCGCGGGTATATGGCACCACGCAGTAAGTACAAAACTCATCGCAACCATACATAATATTTACCCAAGCTTTATGGGAAAACTCACGTTTTTTCGGCAAATTTTCAATGATTGAGCCTTCATCACTGAAGACTTCGATAACCCGCTCCTTAGCAAGCATGGCGGTTTCTAGATACTCTGGAATCTTATAAATATTGTGCGTACCAAAGATAAGATCGACATAGGGATACTTCATTAGTAAGCGGTCGACCACTGATTCTTCTTGAGGCATACAACCGGCAACCCCAATTAATAAATCAGGGTTGGATTTTTTGTATTGTTTTAAGCGCCCCAGTTCGCCAAAAACTCGGTTTTCAGCGTTTTCACGGATGGCACAAGTATTGAGCAATATTAAATCTGCCTGTCTTTCATCGGTGGTTTCCTTAAAATCGAGTTGGTGGAGCAATCCCTTGATTGTTTCGGTATCGGCTTCATTACCTTGGCATCCATAGGTTTGAATTAGATAATGTTTTCCTTGACCTAAGTGTTTGATATTCAAATGACTGTCAAAGTCAATGGTTTGGACATCTTCAGTGGTTCTTTTTCGTGCCGCCTTTGTGGATGGACGACGAAAGTATTGGCTGTAATCCTTTTTCATGTTCATCACCTTAGTTGAATTTTTGGATTGTTTTTATGGTTTTTGCATCGGTATCGATAAGCACAGCATTTAGCTGGATTTTTGGGGAGTTGGATGGCTTTAACCGCACCGGCATTCCGCTGAGAAACTTTTGCATGACAAGCTCTTTATCCGCCCCTAAAATGCCGTATAAAGCGCCGGTCATTCCAACATCGGTAATATACAATGTTCCCTTAGGCAATACCATAGGATCATTCGTTTGAACGTGTGTATGGGTGCCGACGACTGCGGTTACACGACCATCGAGATAATGGGCAATGGCTAGTTTTTCACTGGTTGCTTCAGCATGGACATCGACGAGAATGACATCGGCATCGAGTGTCGCGAGAGATGCGTCTAGTGCTTCAAAGGGATTGTTTAAGGGATCATGCATAAAAACCCGTCCAATAACACTTATCACAGCGATTTTTTCAGCGTTGAACTGGATGGTTTGAACCCCTTTACCAGGCGTATTATTGGGATAGTTTAAAGCACGAACTAATCGCGAATCGTCGATAAAATCAAAGATTTCTTTCTTTGAAAATCCGTGATTGCCTAAAGTAATAGCGTGAGCACCTAGCTGCATCATCGCTTTATACTCTTTGTCACGAATACCGAGTCCGTCAGCACTGTTTTCGCCATTGATAATTAAAATATGATAGCCAACGTCGCGTTTTATTATCGGTAAAAATGTTTCTAAGGCTTCGATGCCTTTTTTTCCGTAAACGTCACCAACAAATAGTATTTTCATGGTATCTTCCTTCCAAGGCCGTAAAATATTTTGCATCATTGAGGAGTTTTCGGTAATCCCAAAAACCACCCTTATCAATCATCGCAAGAATGGTCTTAAGGTTAACGAAGCGTACCGCTTTAACTTCATTACCATCGAGTTTTAAGGCGTCTAGTGAGGCTTGAATGGTCGCACGATAAACATGGGTAATCGTTTGATACTTCGATTGGGTTGTGGTAATAACGCGGCATTTCTTTAGTTCATGTTTATCGAGGGTTAACCCGAGTTCTTCTTTCGTTTCACGCACCGCAGCATCCTCAAGTGACTCATTGACATTAGGAATGCCTGTGGTGGTTGCCCATTGAAAAGGGGTTGGATCAGTGGGCTTTGCCCGCTGTTGGATAAGGTATTCACCGAAGGGGTTTTGCAGCCATACGTGAACAACCAAAAAGAACTCACCTTTTTTGAGCTTAGTACCTCGTTCAACGACTTTATGAAGGGATTCCCCTTTTTCATTATACACTTCAAAATATTCCATAGTTACCTCGATAAGCAAAAGCCTTCCACCAGGAAGGCTTTATGATTTATTTCGCAATATCTTGTGCCCGTGTCTCACGGATAACCGTGACCTTAATAGTTCCTGGGTAAGACAATTGTTCTTCGATTTGATGTTTAATATCTCGAGCTAGTTTATGAGCTAAGACGTCATCAATTTGGTCTGGTTTAACAATAACTCTTACTTCACGACCCGCTTGAATCGCATACGCTTGATCAACACCGTCAAACCCGGTTGAAAGCTCTTCAAGTTGTTCGAGACGTTTAATGTATGAATCGAGAGACTCACTTCGGGCACCTGGACGGGCTGCACTCAATGCATCAGAAGCGGCAACTAAGACAGCGATAATCGTCTTCGGTTCGACTTCACCATGATGCGATTCAATAGCATCAATCACGGCGAGAGGTTCTTTATAGCGATTGGCAAGGGTGACACCGATTTCAACATGCGATCCTTCAATCTCATGGTCCACGGCTTTACCGATATCGTGCAGCAGTGCTGCACGGCGAGCAAGAATTTCATCTTCGCCGATTTCAGCGGCCATTTTACCCGCTAAAAAGGCACATTCAACACAATGTCTTAACACGTTTTGTCCATAACTGGTTCGGAAGTGTAAGCGCCCGAGCAGTTTAACTAAGTCTGGATGCACTTTACCAATCCCTACTTCAAAGACAGCTTCTTCACCTTTATCACGGATAAAACGATCAATTTCCTCACGCGATTTTTCAACAACTTCTTCAATACGTCCCGGATGGATTCGACCATCGCTGACAAGGGATTCAATAGCTTTTTTAGCGATTTCCCGGCGAATCGGATCAAAGCCACTTAAGACGACGGCTTCAGGTGTATCATCAATAATTAAATCGACACCGGTAAGTGCTTCAATGGTACGGATGTTTCGTCCTTCACGACCGATGATTCGGCCTTTCATGTCATCGTTTGGTAGATTGACAACACTAACAGTTCGTTCACTGGTAACATCTTGAGCATATTTTTGTAAGGCAAAGGCAAGTAGGTGTTTCGCTTTTTTGTCGACTTCTAATTTAGCTTTTTCTTCTTCTTCTTTAATGTACTGGGCGATTTCATGACTTATTTCTGTTTCAACGCGTTTAAAGATTAACTCTTTCGCTTCTTCAACAGTTGTTTGCGCAATTTCTTGTAGCTTGATGTTTTGTTCTTCAATTAAACTCTCTAGCTTGCTGTTTTTATCTTCTAAAGCTTGTTTACGTTGTTCAAGCGATTCTTCTTTACGATCGATGTTTTGTTCACGCTTATCTAAGTTAGCAGAACGGTTATCCAAGGTTGTTTCTCTTTGGAACAGTTTATTCTCTAAGTTAGAGACTTCTCTTTTTCTTTCCTTCATTTCACGGTCGAACTCTGTGCGTA
>SKFS01000042.1 GCA_007117885.1 Candidatus Izemoplasma sp. | reverse complement strand
GAAGATTGTTTCAACCTATATTGGAAATGGCGTAGCGATACCACACGGGGTGAATGAATCCGCGAAGCATATTAAACGTTCAGGCATTGTCGTTTTACAGTTTCCTAAAAGCATTAAGTATCATGATAACGATTGTTATTTAGTCATTGGCATCGCTGGTAAAGAAAATGAGCACATGAAAATTCTTGCGAACATTGCTGAGGCTTTGTCGGAGGAAGATGAGGCGAAGAAACTTTGGAAGACTGATGATATTGATTTTCTTTATCGGGTCTTTTCTGAAGGCGATGACGCATGATTATAACCGTTACCCTCAATCCTGCGCTTGATAAAACCTTGGTCGTTGAAGCGATAAACAGACACGATATTACCCCTGTGTTAGAAACCCATGTTGACGCGGCAGGTAAAGGGATTAATGTTTCAAAAACATTGAAAGCCCTCGGAAAATCTTCGGTGGCAACGGGTTTTATCGCCGGGATGACCGGAAGTTTGATTTCTCGTGCCTTGGATCGATTGGCAATTGAGCATCCGTTCATCACGGTTTCGGGTGAGACACGGACAAACTTGAAAATTTTCTCGATGGCCACTCAAGCGACGGTTGAGCTGAATGAAAAAGGACCGATGATCACCGCAAATCAATACGATGAGTTAGTGAGAATCATCGATGATTTAGTGACAGAGGGTGATTGGTTAGTCTTATCTGGTAGTTTATCTGAGGGCCTCGCTAATGATGTATACTACCAGTTGGTTAATCGTTATAAAAAACTAGGCATCCATTGTTTAGTTGATGCTTCTAAAGAGGTTTTTCGTGAAGCATTGAAGGCTTCTCCAGATGTAGTGAAACCGAATCGTTATGAGTTAGAACTTTATGCGAACAAGCCTTTAAAAGATGACCAAGCGATTGTCGATGTGGCCAAAGAAATTTGCCTTAAAGGCGTCGGTTGTGTTGTTTGCACTTTAGGCAAAGATGGCGCGATTGCCGTCACGCCTCAAGCGGTTTATCGTGTGTCACCGATGCTAGCTAAAGTAAAGAGCACGGTAGGGGCTGGGGATGCGTTTGTAGCGGGATTGGTCTATGGTTTTGATGAACAACTTACGTTAATCGAAACATTGAAGTGGGCCACGGCAACGGCAGTTGCTGCAACTGAGACCGATGGGACGCAACCGGGTTCTATCGAAAGAGTTCGTGCATTTAAAGATAAAATACAAGTTGAGAAGGAAGGTTTTTAAATGAAAACAAAAGCAGTAAGATTGTATGGGGAGCGTCAATTATCCCTTGATGAGTTTGAACTTCCAGAAATGAAAGAGGATGAAATACTGGTCGAAATCATTACTGATTCGGTGTGTATGTCAACCTATAAAGCGGTATCGTTAGGGAAAAAGCATAAGCGTGTACCCAACGATTGCGATGTTAATCCCGTGGTCATGGGGCATGAGTTTGCTGGGAATATTTTACAAGTTGGAAAAAAATGGCAACATCAGTTTAAGGCGGGCGATAAGTTTGCCATTCAACCGGCGTTGAACTATAAAGGCAGTATGGATTCTCCAGGATACTCTTTCCGTTTTTACGGCGGCAATATGACCTATGCGATTATTCCCAATGAAGTGATGGAAATTAATTGCTTAATTAAGTATGACGGGGATGCCTACTTTGAAGCCTCTCTTGCAGAACCGATGTCTTGTGTTATTGGCGCTTTCCATGCTGCATACCATACGATTCCGAGTCAATACACCCACGTGATGGATATTAAGAAAGATGGCGCGTTAGCGATTTTAGGAGGCTGTGGTCCGATGGGGATGGGTGCGATTGATTACGCGTTGCATCGTGATCATCGTCCAAAGACGATTGTTGTAACCGATCTTTCGGATGAGCGGCTGAATCGTAGTGCGGAAGTTTTAACGGTTGAAGAAGCAAAAAAACAGGGGGTCTCACTTCATTATGTGAACCCTAATAACTTTGAAGATCCTGAAGCTTATATGCGTTCGCTGACGGGTCAAGATGGCTTTGATGATGTCTTTGTCTTTGTTCCGGTTCAAGCATTGGCCGAACAAGGCGATCGTCTTTTAGGAAAAGACGGTACGTTAAACTTCTTTGCCGGTCCTACGGATACTGAGTTTACCGCTTCGATTAATTTGTACAATGTCCATTATGGTTCCACTAAAGTCATCGGTTCTACTGGCGGTAACACGGATGATATGATAGAATCTTTAGAGATGACCGCGGCGAAAAAAATCAATCCCGCCGTTATGGTGACCCATGTTGGTGGGATGGACAGTGCCATTGATACGATTTTAAACTTGCCGAATATTCCGGGTGGGAAGAAGCTCATTTACAATCACTTAGACATGCCCTTAACGGCGATTGAAGATTTAGCGTCATTGGCATCATTGAACCCTAAGTTTGAAACGTTAGCGGAAATCTGTCAAAAACACAATAATCTATGGTCTTTAGAAGCGGAAACGTTTCTTCTAAACCAAATTAAGGAGTCATAATATGGAAAAATCGTACATTGTGAAGGATAAAATCGGTTTACATGCTCGTCCAGTATCGATTCTTGCGAAGATTGCAGGTCAGTTTGATAATGATATTTTTATCTCATACAACGGGAAAAAAGTCACCTTAAAATCGATTTTGATGGTGATGAGTTTAGGCGTACCTACCGGCAGCGAAATTACCATTGAGGTGAATGGGGAGCAACCTGAGAAGGCCCATCAAGCTTTAGAAGAAGCCATGAAGCATCAAGGACTTGTGTAAACAATGAAAAAAGGCATGATTGCAAGTAAAGGGTTTTGTATTGGAAAAGTCTTTCATCTTGAGAAAAAAGCCTTTGATCTCTCGTTGAAACCCCTGCCGACATGGGCTGAGGCTGAAGCACTATTAGAGGCTTCTAAGGAACGATGCATTCACGATTTAGCGCGTTTTAAGGAAAAGCTTTTTAAAGAGGAAAGTGAGATTTTCCAAGCACACATTGAAATGGTTAAAGACCCTGAAATTGAAGCGCTTGTCAATGCAAAAATCAAGGCTGAAAATGTTCACCCTGCCGTGGCGTATAAAACCGTTACTGATACGTTTATCGAAACCTTTAAAGCGATGGATGATGAGTATTTTAAACAGCGTGCCACCGATATTGAGGATGTTCAATATCGTATGGTGATGTATTTAACCAATCAAAAACCGGTGGATTTAAGAGCGGTGGATGAAGCGACAATTATCGTTGCTAAAGATTTAACACCGAGTGATACGGCTTCGTTTAATTTTGATTATGTAAAAGGCTTTATTACTGAAGAAGGTGGGTTTACTTCACACACGGCGATTATGGCACGTTCCTTAAACATTCCCGCCTTAATTGGTGTCAAAGATATTACGAAAACTGTCAAATCTGGCGATGTCCTCATCCTTGATGCCTTAAACCATGAAATAACGATTAATCCTAATCAAGAAACGTTAAATCAAGCTGAAAAAAAGCGGCTTGATTACCTTAAATCTTTAGAAGAACTACATCTCTATCGTGATAAAAAGACAGTCACAAAAGATGACCAATCGATGCCATTGTTTGCGAACATTGGCTCTGATAAAGACCTTAGTAAGTTGTCTTCAGTAAACCCTGAAGGGGTTGGATTGTTTAGGACAGAGTTTCTGTTTATGGACCGCGAAACGATGCCGACTGAAGATGAACAAGTGGTTATCTACGAAAAGGTCTTTGAAGCAATTGAGCCGGTTATCGTGCGAACACTCGATATCGGTGGCGATAAGGCATTACCTTATTTAACGTTGCCAAAGGAAGAGAATCCCTTTTTGGGGGTTCGGGCAATCCGCCTTTGTTTTCAGGAAGAAGCGTTGTTTAAAACACAGCTACGTGCATTATTAAAAGCTGGCCTAAAAGCAAAGGAGCTATCGATTATGTTTCCGATGATTGCCCGCGTCGATGAGTTACTGAAAGCGAAGTCCCTTCTCGACGCAGTCAAACGGGACCTTGATGAGCAAGGCAGTGCGTATCAACGCAACATCCGCATTGGGATTATGATTGAGATTCCTTCCGCGGCGTTTAACGCTAAAGAGCTTGCCAAACACGCCGATTTCTTTAGCATCGGTACGAATGACTTAATTCAATACTTGTATGCCGCCGATCGCATGAATGATCAACTTGACTACTTGTATGACCCCCTCGATCCAACGTTACTTCGCTTAATTCATCACGTCATTGAGGCCGCGCATGAAGAAAATATTCATGTTGGTGTGTGTGGTGAAATGGCAAGCGATGAACGGGCTGCACTTCTTTTAGTCGGCATGGGCATCGATGAGTTATCGATGAATCCAGGCAGTATTTTACCATTAAGAAAATCTATCCATACATACACCATGAAAGAGCTTAAAGAGCTCGCGCATGCTGCGTTACGCTTTACATCCTCTAAAGACGTAAACGCACTGTTTAAAAAGAAGGAAGCGTAGACGGTTGTCTAGGCTTCCTTCTTTTAATTGGATTCAAGCGCTGTTCTTGTTT
>SKFS01000081.1 GCA_007117885.1 Candidatus Izemoplasma sp. | reverse complement strand
ATTAAATCTTGCATCATCGCTTTAGTGCCTGCTTCATCATCCAAAAACTCTAAGTCTCCCTCATTATTTGTGTAGCCAACACCCCATTGGCGAACCAAGTTAATAAACGAGTTACTACTTGATCCCATGGCAAGTAAGAAGTCACATTGATTGGGGCCTGAGCCAATAATATTGTGTGTCTCAACAATATTAATCAAGTCATTCCACGTCACCACGTTTTGGAAAGTAACACCGTGATGATCAAAAATATCCTTGTTGTAAACAATAATTTCAGTCGACTTCATAAAAGGCATTGAGTACTGAACATCAAACTGTTGATTTTCTTCAATGAAGTTGGCAATGTAATCATCGAGATTAATACCGTAACGCTCAGAATTAATATACGGATCTAACGGAACAATCGCGTTACTCTCTGCATATTCTGCATAGTGGTCTGGATAACCCATGATCAAAGCCGGAGCGCCACCTGTTCTGAGTAGCTCGATAATCGTATCACGGAGTTGATCATAGTTGCCTTGTGGGTTTTGAATAATTGTGACATTTGGATATAAGTCTTGGAAAGCCTCGATAATCACTTGTGTTGCACGTGTATTGGCCCCCCCTGCTCCAAATCCAGTAAACAAGTCGAGTTGAATAGGAATATCATCGGGAAGGTCAATGTCTACATCGACCACAACATCATCTCTTTGTTGTGCCCCAAAACAAGCACTTAATGTAAGTACAAACACACCAAGTAGTAAAAAAACAAATAATTTTTTCATGAAAATTTCCTCCTAAATTTTGCTCTTAATCCATTTAAATTATAATTGATTTTAACGATTATTAACAGTGGAACGCCGTGTATCTTACCGATACACGTTGTAGGTCACTACCCTTTAATACCACTGCGTGATACGCCACGCATAATGTGTTTTTTAAGTAAGAAGAAAACAATTAAAATCGGTAATGTTACCATAAATGCAGCGGCCATTTGTAAGTGTATTTGTGGTTGAAACTCGGCCGAGAAAGCATTTCTTAAACCATTGGATACCAGCTGATAATGATAGAGGCGTCCATGTCTTGTTGAGGTCACTAATTGTGGCCAAATATAAGCATTCCATGTTCCCATTGCGTTAAGAATAGTGATTGTAATTATCGTAGGTCGAGCAATCGGAATCATCACTTTCCATAAATACTTGAAATCTTTCGTGCCGTCAACCTTTGCAGCATAATATAACTCATCGGGAATCGTTTTAAACGTCTGACGTAGGAAGAAGATGTAGAAAATACTCGTCATAAACGGAATCGACATCGCCATCAGCGCATCCCAATACGTTTGATCTGGTCGTACCCATCCGAGTTGATTTACGGTAATGAAGTTCGTAATAACAAACATTTCTCCAGGAATCATCATCGTCATAATTAACAATAAGAAAAACAATTCTTTAAAACGGAAGTTTAAGCGTGCAAAAGCAAACGCTGAAAGCACCGTTGTAATCACGGTTCCTGCCGTCGATAATGCAGCGACAATCACTGTGTTATACATGTACCGTAAAAAGGGTTGTGAGTCGACAGAAAATACTGCTTCGTAATAATTTGAAAATTGCATTTCTGAAAATCTCAACCAAAGTGCTGGCGGTACTGACTCAATTTGTTCGGGTGTTTTCAAACTTGATAAAATCATCCAATAAAAAGGAATAAGGACAAAAATCGCGAATAAGGTTAGCATTGTGTACAGAAAAACCATACGAACGATTTTCTGTACTCTTGTTTTACGTTCTAAATCATACGTAGCCGCTTCGTTCATCTTGTCACCTCCTAATAATGGACGCGTTTCTTACTGATATACATATTAAATAATGTCAGTAAGAGCGTCATAAAGAATAAGATAATCGCTGCTGCTGCAGCTTCACTTGTTGCACCAGGATAGACTTGACCTAAGGATTCATACACAAGACCGACGATGGTAATCATCATGTTTCGGCCGCCACCACCTGGATTAAGGTTTTCACCAAACATACCAACAACCGCTGTATACTCTTTAAATGCTCCAATAAATGATGTGATAGTAATAAAGGCGATCATCGGTGAAAGCAGTGGTACAGTAATTTTTAGGAAAACCCGACGTTTCGAAGCAGAATCGATTCTTGCGGCATCATAATACTGCTTATCAATGCTTTGGAGACCACTTAAGAAAACAATAATCTTAAATGCCAGTCCATTCCAAACGATAAACACCATTAATGCTGTCATGGCTCTACCCCATGAAGCGCCAGTCCCTACCCAGTTAATTGGATCAATACTAAATAAACCTAAGATTAGATTAAAAAGTCCGAAATCACGATTGAAAATAACTGCAAACGCCATCCCAATCGCAATTGAGTTTGTTACGTAAGGTAAGAAGAAGATGGTTTGGAATGTCCCTTGCAACCGTTTAATCGAGTTTAACCAAACTGCAATAAATAGCGAAATAATAACAGATATCGGCACCGATACAAAGACAATAACCAATGTATTGCGCATCGCATCCCAGAACAGCTGGGAGTTAAGAACATAACGAATGTTCCCTGTTAATGTCCACCCTGTCCACGTTCCGTCGATATAACGATACCCTTCCATAAAGACTAATATAAATGCATTAACAATTGGATAAAACGTGAATACAACTAATAATACTAATGCTGGAAGAAGATAAATCCATGCTTTAATATTATGTTTTTGTTCTAACATAATTAAACGAGCTCTCCTGATTCTTTATCAAACAAGAACATCTTGTTTGGTTTTACGCTTAAGCGTACTTTAGAATCCGCTTCTACGCGCTCATCGGCATCGATAATCGCTCTAAAAGTTTTCGTTTCATCCAATGGGTTTCTTATAATCAACGTTGTATCGCGTCCAATTGTTTCTACAAACTCAACATGCACTTCGAATCCGCCTTGTTTAACGCGTTTAAATCCTTCAGGGCGAACCCCGACCATAACTTCTTGTGCTTTACCTTTAGATGTCCCAAACTTCATTTCTCCAACTAAAACTTCACCATCGGACACGCGCCCTTCAAAGAGATTGATCGGTGGGTTTCCTAAAAACTTAGCAACAAACATGTTGTTCGGTTTATCATACACTTTTTGCGGTTCACCTTTTTGCTGTTGAACGCCGTCTTTCATCACAACAATTTCGTCACTGATACTCATTGCTTCTTCTTGATCATGGGTAACAAAAATCGTCGTAATGCCTGTTTCACGCTGAATTCGTTTAATTTCTTCGCGTGTTTGTAAGCGTAAACGCGCATCAAGGTTTGATAGTGGCTCATCTAAAAGTAGCACGCGAGGTTCTTTAACAAGTGCTCTAGCAATCGCAACCCGTTGCTGTTGCCCCCCCGAAAGCTGTTTTGGTTTGCGATCCATAAGATGACCAATCCCAACTAAATCCGCATACTTTTGCGCTCTATTAAGCGCTTCCTCTTTAGGAAACTTTAAGTTCTCAAGAGGAAACATAATGTTTTGTCTAACCGTCATATGTGGATAGAGTGCGTAATTTTGGAACACTAATCCTATCCCACGATTTTCTGGTGGTATATTCGTGACTTCATTGTCACCGAAATATATCTTCCCTGTTGTTGGTCTTAAAAGGCCAGAAATCATATACAGTGTTGTTGATTTTCCACATCCAGAAGGCCCTAATAACCCGATAAGCTTTCCTGCTGGTATGGTAATATCCAAGTCTTTTACCGCTACGGTTTCTTCCTTGCCTTTCTGTTGGAAGATTTTCGTAAGATTTTCGAGTCTTATTTGAATCGTTTCCATGTTTATCTTCTCTCCCTATTAATAGTAATTATTTAGAACACTCCATTATACATTAAAATAAAAGCGTTTTCCACCGTTAAAAAAAATATTTACAAAATATAACAAAAGAAAGAAGGCCATGTAAACTGCCTTCTTAGAATAGGTTTTGATAAACCAAGAATAAACCGACCAAAATCGCTATAACAATAAGTATTTTAGTGAGTTTTTTAATCAATGAGAACGTCCCTAAAATGATAATCAAACCGCCCACTACCACTAATACAATTTGCAAATACCATTCCTGCGCTTTGATAAAATCGGCTGCAAAGTCAATATATTCCTCAACAAACTCTGTAACAGTATTAGCTATTCCATCAAAAACACTCAAAAACATAGTCATCATAACTTGTATCAAATTATCACCCCAATTTTCACTTAATTTAATTACATTATAACAGCATTTTCTTTTTTTATCAGTATTTTTTTCTTCCTTCTAACGCTTTTAGCAAGGTAATCTCATCGGCATAGCTAATATTACCGCCAGCCGGTAGTCCATAGGCAATGCGTGTCACCAATAAATCCGTTGATTTTAAAAGTCGATCAATATACATTGCGGTTGTTTCTCCTTCGTCACTTAAATTCATCGCTAAGATAACTTCTTGGTACTGAGGATTTTTGAGTCGGGTAAGCAGTTCCTTGATACGAATATCTTCAGGGCCCACTCCATCACTTGGCGAAATTGCGCCATTTAAAACATGATAAACCCCATCGTAGTTGTTTGTTTTCTCAATAACAATGACATCTTTACTCTCTTCTACCACTAAGATTTTCCGACGATCTCGGTGGTTATCCTGACAGATTTCACAAAAATCCT
>SKFS01000049.1 GCA_007117885.1 Candidatus Izemoplasma sp. | reverse complement strand
ACATGCAAGAAGTAAACATAAGGTTGTGAAATCGGAATTAATTAGCTTTAAATCAATTAATTTATCTTTACTGAGTAGAAACGAGTTGGGACACCCCACGCCCGTAAACCAATTTTATTTTCAGAATAATTTGAAAAGGGAACAGGATTAAAATCATCCCAGTTTTCAAAGACGTTTTGCCCATTGATCCAAACACTGAGAAGTTTTTCATCGTTAGTTCCTTGAGAAACACTTAAACGAATGGTATGTCGCTCTGACCACCAAGGATTATCCCGATTATTTTCAGTCCCCCCACTATCGGTAAAGGAGACATTAGTGCCATCGATTATTACATTATAGCGTAATACCGGGCTTTTAACTGCCCCATTCTCTATAGGTACAACAACAATTTGGCTTAAGCCTCGGTCAAACTGAACAATATAACCATCTGCATGTCTTGCACTATTGCCGCTCAACCTTGTTTCAAAAACCACACCAAAACCACCGCTAGTTCCTTCACCTAACTGTGCTTCTACTTCAACTGAATAAGTTTTTCTTGGATTATCAATAAATGTTAGACCAAAACGACCCTCTAAATAGTCTCCATCGTAATCCCAATGACCACTATGACTTGAGTTATCACTACTGATCATTAAGGTTTCATGAAAAGAAAAATCAAAGATTGCCTGGTTACTAACGCAAACAATATTACACCAAAGACCCATTTCTTGGTCCCAAAAAAAGTTAGAGTCTTGATGCTGCGGTGTAACAGGCCCTGTAATGAATCCAGTATCTTGAAGAAAGGTGATACGCGCTTCATCATCGGGTAAATCTACAAACTGACTCAGTTGACTTTGGCTACTAAGGGCTAAGTAATAAGTAGCTTGATTTAGACCGATGAGACTTGCGTAATCTGCACGCTTACGTGTGTTTTCAACAATTCTTCCAATAGCGGGAATCGAAATTGAAGCGATAATCCCTAAAATAACAATTACTATGAGTAACTCAACGAGTGTAACACCTTTTTGATTCTTTTTCATTTAGATTCCCTCCTTTATTAGAGACTAATCATGCGAAGTATATACTTAGTATAATTCAAAATAAGTAAAACACACAACATTAATCGAAAATCCATCGATATGTACTTCAACACCATCCTGAATTTTAAGACCAGTGTAGTTTATTGATGCATTTTCAGGCTTTGATTTCTCACAGACTTTTTCAGTGGATTCATCAAACCAACTTTTTTTATTGTGATATATTGAGTGAGTAAAACTTGACTGGTACATCTGTCCATGCCCTTAATCCGGTAAAATTAAGCGATGCTTCATCGACAGGTATCGGGTCTGGAATTTCCCATGTAAAAACATGATCTCCATCAATTTTCACAGTCAAAGTTTTGTTGTTGTTGCCAGTATGTTGGACATTCAATGTGAGTGTATGGACTTCTTCCCACCAAGGGTTGTTTCTAACCGCAGAGCTACCATTCGTGTCATTACCATCTTGAAACTGGTAATCTACATCGCCTTCATTAAAAACCACATTATAACGAAGTAAAATACGGTGGTTCCCACTATCACTACCATCATCCCTTTTCCTAACGATGATTTGTCCGTAGTGGCGATCGACTTGAACAATATAACCTGTATCATTTAATGATGAGGAGTTTACCTTAGTTTCAAATAAAACACCAAACCCGCCAAACCAACCACTCAAGGGTGGTTGGATTTGTGCCACAACATCGATTCTATATGAATCCCTAGGATTTGGAATAAATAACATTTCATCCACTGTTTGAGGTGGGTTCACTTGGATGAACTCTTCTGTAACACTAATATTATTCGAGTTTCTTTTGACTTCATATTCACTGAGATTAAACGTTGTATTTGTAAAGATGTATTCTGCAAGTATGGTACTACAAGACTGGTTACACCATACTAAATGTTCTTCATCAAAAACATAAACAGTATCACTATGTTGAGCTACCGGTGGCTGAGCTAAATACCCTAAATCAACTAACATCGAAACTCGGTCTTCATCTGCTTCTAACGCTATAAACTCATTCACTTTGTTTGCCTCACCAATACTGAAATAATAGGTCGCTTGATTCATGCGTAAAACAGTCGCTTGATCTGCTTTAATACGACTGTTTTCTACAATATTACCCACATAAATCACCGAAATACTCGCAATAACTCCTAATACTACAATCACAATAAGTAATTCTAGTAGTGTGACACCTTGTTTACTTTTAATCATATAACTCACCCCTAAGGATTGAAAAAGCCAACCACCTAAAAAATGAATAGGCAGCTGGCTATCTTTTATCGACCCTATAGCTTTCCAAAGCATACACCTTGGCTTTATCACATTTATTTTAAATAAAAATAACGTTTTTGTCAAGCACTATCTTTCATACGATAGTGTAAAATGATTTTGGAAAATAAAGTAAACTCACTTTGATATAATGAAATCGACGAAGACACATCAATCAAAGGAGTTTACTATGAACATTTTAACACAAAATATTGAAAAACGCTTTATCAGTTGTTTTTTATATTGCTTAAACCACGATCATCGTCATTATAAATCCGCAAGTTTCTACTTAGGACTGATTGTCTCTATAGAAAACCGTATACACACAAACATCCGCCAAGCACTCATTATGACCTTTGAAGGTCTCGATAAAGATTTCAAGACAAGCGCAGAACGTAAGGCGCTCTATTACACAAAAGGTAAACATCCAAGAACGCTCATGACACTCTATGGTGAGATCTACTTTGAACGAGAGTACTATGTCCCTAAAAAGGGAGGTGAGGGCTTCTTTTATGTCGATCGACAGCTTGATTTACCTAGGCGTGACTACTACGACCCATTAATCAAGTCGATGCTTATCGACTACTGTGGGTCTATGTCATGCCATCGTGCCGGCATTATGGTAGGTAAACTGATCGGTGAACGTCTCCAACACGTTGCTCAAAAACGCAATCTATCTATTTCAAGACAAACGGTGCGCAATGTGTTACTCGCGTGCGATATCGATAACTCTTTAGAGCCTTCTGATCCTCTTAAGGTAGATACGGTTTATGTCCAAATGGATGAAAAATATGTCGCTAGTCAAGGAGCTCAAGGTAAAAAACATGAAATCAAAACCGCGATTGTGTATACCGGAATCAAAAAGGTCGGTAAACATCGGAATCAGTTAATGAACCGTAAGGTATTTGCGACCACAGAAAATGCCGATCATCTTAGACGACAACTTGCCGATTATCTAAGTCGTCATTACGCCTTTGAAAACATTCGCCATATCTTAGTCAGTGGTGATGGGGCATCATGGATTAAAGCTTCTAACGAAGAATTGCGGCTTCATAAAAACATCCAAACCTCGTTTACCCTTGATCGTTTTCATATGGCCCAAGCGATTAATCACATCACACCGTGTGAAACTGAACGCGATATTCTTTATGGTTTCATACAAGCGAATCAGCCTAAGGCGTTTAAAGAAGTTTGTGAGGCTTTACTTATACGGTATCCAGAAAGGACAGCGACGATTACCGATAAACTTGGGTATATCGAACGCCATTGGAAATCGATTCAACATCAGAAACACCCTCTTTTTAAAGGCTGTAGTGTTGAGGGTCACATATCTCATATATTCGCTGCGCTATTCGCTTCTAGGCCTAAAGGCTACTCTACTGTTATGTTGAAAAAAATACTTACCTTGCGTGTGATGAAAGCCAATGGGATGGATCTAAAGAAACGTTATCTTGAAAACCATACAAACTATTTTCATAGAGACTTTATCGATATCGAAACTTCCCTTAAAGAACCTAGAAATAATCACTATCAAAAAACCTGGATTCGTGAAATGATGAGAAAAATCAATAACCATGATTTTAGTAACTTAAAGTATATCTAAGCAGTAATGATTTATTATATCAAATTATTTCCAAGAAGATTTGACACTAAGGCTTGCAAGTCAACAAAAAAAGCAGTCTAAACTGCTTATTTTATTTGGCTTCTAAACTTTTCTTTGCAACAGTGGCTAACTCACTAAATCCTAGTGCGTCATTCACGGCAATATCCGCTAACATTTTGCGATTCATTTCTATTCCTGAAAGTTTTAATCCGTTCATAAAACGAGAATAGGATAATCCATTTAAACGTGCGGCTGCATTAATACGAGAAATCCATAATTTTCTAAAATCACGTTTTCTTTGTTTACGATCACGATAGCTATAGCTAAGTGATTTCATCACTTGTTCGTGAGCCGTTTTATATAATAAATGCTTTGATCCAAAATAGCCTTTTGCTAATTTTAATACTTTTTTACGTCGTGTTCTAGCGACGGTTCCACCTTTAACTCTTGGCATGATGATACCTCCTTAATTTATTTTACGTTTGAAAGCTGTTGTTTGATACGTTTTTCATCTGCTTTAGAAATATAGTTTGCTGAACGATTATTACGAATCGTGTTTTTGTTTTTATTCCCTTTTAAGTGGGCGCGGTTAGCGTGTGAGACTTTAAATTTACCCGTTGCAGTACGTTTTACACGTTTTTTCGTTGCCGAATGGGTTTTCATTTTAGGCATGATAATCCTCCTTAGTTATTTATCTTTTTTCGGTTGCATAGTCATAATCATCGTACGACCTTCTTGCTT
>SKFS01000074.1 GCA_007117885.1 Candidatus Izemoplasma sp. | reverse complement strand
GGTCACGTAGAAATCTTTTTAATTGATGATGGAAAAATCTATGAACAAGGGGAACCAAGTTTTGAAACATTTGGTGTACCGTCATTAATTATTTTTTATAACCAAGAGTTTTATGAGTGGATTAGTGGCTCAAATCCAACACTTCGCTACTTGGAAAACGAAATTGAGAGCTTGAGTAAATAAGTTGTTTTTAGTATAATGAAACACAAGGAGGAGATTAAAATGAAAAAACTATATGGATTATTGCTTTTTGTCGCAGTATTTACGCTTGCTGCCTGCGGTGGTGGCGGTGTCGATTACCCAGTTGAATATTTCAACGCAACGGTAACGGGAAGTCAAGTCGATGGCGATACAGTCACACTGACTATCGATGGCGAGGGATTCTATCCAATGACTGCAGAAGTAAAATTTGTCAACGGTTCGATGACCCATTATGATATTATTGAGCATCGTGAAAGCGCTCAATGGGGTGGCGTGCTTATCGGCAATGGCGAACTTCAAACAGCCATTGTAAATAATGCGTCAAACTTAGGTGGCGTGAACATCGGTGACTTCACAGAAATTGATGCAACCGCTAGCGCTACAGCAACCGCTGAAGCGATGATGGATATCGCGCGAGCAGCAGTTGAACATTTTAACGAGTTTTACAAAGACTAATGGATCAAAAAGCCTCGTGGAAAACCATGAGGTTTTTTTGTTGCTTTTGAGAGAAAATCAAAATCATTCCAATTTGCATATGCGCTGAAGTGTGATAAACTATGAATGCACTATTACCGACGGATTTGGAGGACAATCATGAAGAAAAACGATCGCATTTTAATCATCGCACTGCTTATCCTATCGATAGGCGGTTTGCTCACGGCATACCTGATTCAAAACTTCGCGTTTGAAGAAGGCGGTCTCGCGGTGGTTTATCGTGAAAATGAAGAAATATTGCAGATTAACTTAATTAACGGAAGTTACACAATTGTCAACGAAAACTTTATCTTTCGTCCTTCAGAAAATGAGATAAACCCAATCTATCAGCGTTGCTTTAATGAACCCACTATCTACTGTGTTCAAGGCCGTCTTGGCGTTGTCGTCATTGAGTTTCAAGCTGGAAGCATCCGTGTCATTGAAGAAACCAGTCCGCAAAACATATGTCAGCTTCAAGGGGCAACGAACTCACCGGCCAAGCAGATCACTTGTTTACCAAACTATGTCTATATCCGTGTTCAAGTTATCGATGATGACATTGATTTTTACTCATAAAGGAGGTTTATATGCCAGAACGCTTAGTTGCTTTACTCGAACTCATCCTGTTTTTCATTCTCTTCCCGGTAATGTTTAAAATCATTATGGCGATGCATATCCCGACTATTTTCAAAAAATACGCCGTTTGGCAAATACAACTATTCACGATTTTCACCACGATAATCCTCACTTACTTACTGACACGCTCACTCATCCACCTTATTGAACTATCGATTCGGGTCTTTACATAAAAAACGCTTAAAACTGTGAATCCCCAGTTTTAAGCGTTTTTTAGGAAGGTTCACCCTCAACCCATTGGTAGACGTAATACCAGTAAATACCTGACATTAAGCCATTGTATAACGTAATCCGCATGGCGATATAGTCACCGACTTCGCCTTCACCTAACGCTCTAGAGTAGAGCGTTTCAGTTTCTAATGTACGAATATAGTATAGCGTCGTGTTTTCAGGGCTACTCGTTAAATAATTCGCGAAAAAAGCCTCCTCGACAGAGTCCTTAAATGGCCAGCTTGAATACCCCACTAACATTAAGTTCATTCCTGATGAGAGTGGCTCAACCCGCATACTAATCGTAAACCTTTCGCCCACGCCAAGATACGCTTCAGGAGGTGTCCAATGATAAATGCCATCGCCTAAAAAGGTCGTGGCATTGTTGTGGAAACCTTGTGTCCAATGACTATGGACATTGAGGTGTACATGGCCTTCTGTTTCATCAAAGAAAGTTAAGATGGTAATGCCTGTTTCACCTTGCATCGTTTGTGATTCATAAGAAAGAGCGTCCGGTGTTGATAAGAAGCTATCGACTAAATGCCAACCTCTTTGTCGCACAGTTGGTGTTGCATCGTCTTCACCATTGTTGTTCGTATCGTGGTTTGGTTGACGCTCAGTATCGGATTGATCCTCAAAGGCCTCACCACATGCAGATACCATCAAAAACATCGTCACTAAAAGAAAACTAAACATAAAACGTCTATACATCTTAATCCCCCTAAGAAAACGCGTTAATAATTCATTTTACAACGGTTAACGTAAAAAGCAAAAGACGATTAAAAGCTTGAACGTGATTGATAGGCAATGGTCTCCCCTAGTTCTTCAATAAGCATCGTATTACGGCTTTGATTAATCAACTGAGCTTTTATCGAATTCCAGTCATCACAACCAAAATCAATGGTAAAAACAACCTGTGCTTGATAGGTGATGTCGTTAACTATTCCTGTTTTACGCAGCCACTCTTCTAAACTGTTCGCCAGCGAATAACTCATCGTCAAACGTGTTTGAATAAGCCGTGTTCGGTATTTAAAAACCGCCTTTTCGACCGCTTCACTCGCACTTTTAGCATACGCGCGAATCAAGCCACCACCCCCAAGTTTAACACCACCAAAATACCGCACGACAACGCATAAAACATCGGTTAAGTCCTGTTTCTTTAACACTTCCAAAATTGGCATACCCGCCGTTTGAGATGGTTCACCGTCATCGTCATAACGCTGAACTTCTTGGTGCTCACCAAAAATATAGCCAAAACAATAGTGAGAGGCCTCGGGATAGGTTTTTCTTACCATATCTAAAAATGCCTTTGCCTCAGTCTCAGAATGACAACGTTTTAAGACGGTAATAAATTTAGAACGTTTAATTTCTAACGTATTTTCAACGGTTGTTGCGACGGTTTTTACCATAAAGATCACCGTTTTAATTATACACTAAATTTCTTAGAAACGCTTGAAATCATGGAAAAAACTAATCGGATAGTGTATAATAAGTCAGGTGATATTATGGACAAATCCCTACATTATGGCAAAGCCATTTTACGCACATTAAAAAACGCTGGCTATGAAGCGTATTTTGTCGGTGGTTATGTTCGTGATCGGCTCCTTAATATACCGACAAGTGATATTGATATTACTACGAATGCACCCATTGAAGCGATAAAACCCCTCTTTAAAAAGGTAATTCTGACTGGGGAAAAATACGGAACGGTCACTATCTTATACGAAAAACATAGCTTTGAAGTGACAACCTATCGGAAAGATGGTCATTATTCAAATAAGCGTCACCCCGATCATGTCAGCTTCACAAAAACCTTAGAAGATGACCTCTCACGTCGTGACTTTACCATTAATCAACTCGTGATGAACGAAGCAGAAGAAGTCTTCGATCACTTTAACGGATTAGACGACCTAAAAAACCACCGCATTCGAACCATCAATGACCCAAATGAGCGGTTTAATGAAGATGCACTGCGCTTATTGCGTGCCTTCCGTTTTATTGCTAAACTCGGGTTTAGCCTCGAAGAGAAAACTGCGGAAGCAATTCGCACCCATGCCGCGATCATTAGAGAAGTTGCCATTGAACGAATTCAGAACGAACTCGATATTCTCTTTCAATACCCTTATAAAAAAAATGCTTTAAAAGCGATGGTTACCACCCACTTTAGCCGCCAATTTTTCAACCTTCACGACGGCTTGAACAGGCTTAGCGAAAGCCCGATTGACTTTGAAAAAGAGCTGGCATATACAGTATTATATTTGGAGACAGACGATTTTTTTGAACGCTTTCGGTTATCAAAGAAACGCATGCGCGCCATCGAACAAATCGCCCGCATCGTCTACCAAACAGAAACCGAACCCTATACACCAGAAATTCTCTTTCATGAAGGGGTAGACGCCGCTTTAAAAGCTAATCTTGTGCATCAAATCTACCACCGTGAAGACCGGGCTTATACGATTGCTAAAATCGCTGAAAAACTCCCGATTAAAGATGTTTGTGAGCTAAAGTTTAAAGGTGAGGATATCCTTCAACATACCCATCTTAAAAAACGCCGCCATATCGGGTTTATCATTGATCAACTCATCTTAGATGTGATTCATGCGCGTCTCCCGAATACGTATGATGCCTTAAAAAAACGTACAGAGCAACTGATTGATACTTTAGAAAAGAGTGACATAAAATGACCCAATTCTTTGCCTATTTAGAAGACTTTCACGAAATCACTATCATTGTCCCGTTAAAAACCGAACGGGACAAACTTCATCGCTTTGAACTCCAAGGCAACGATGAAACGATTTCACTCGAAATCTTAAGCCATCAAATCATCGGTGATGAACACAAGTACATCACACGATTCGATGGCTATGTTTTACTGAACAAACTTTATCATGTTTACGATGAAAAAAATCGTAAGACTGAACTTTACACCGGAAAGATAGTACGAACGGAACTCTTCGATGATATTTACTACTACGATGGCGATGATCTAGGCCATACATATCGTAAAGATAAAACAACCTTTAAACTGTGGACCCCTGTCGCCAAAAGCATTGAACTTATTTTAGTCAGCCCTAGCGAAGTGACTACAACCCACGTTTTAGAGTACACAAATCAGGGGGTATGGCGCCTTACATTAGAAGGGGATTACGAAGGCTATCGCTACCGTTATAGTTCTTACATAAACGGTAAAACACATAAGTTCACCGATCCTTACGCCATCTCAAGCGATGCCAATGGCAACTATAATTATGTGATTAACCCAAAGAAGCTTAGAAAGATGACCCATCCCAGTCCACCCTTCTCAGGGCGTCTCAACGAAGCGATTATTTATGAAGTCTCTATCCGTGATTTAACGAGTGATTCGAGCCTTAAAGCGAAATACCCACGAACCTATAAAGGCTTCACAGAAACAGGCTTAAAAACCGCTAAAGGGAATCCTGCAGGATTCGATTACCTTACCACACTTGGGGTTACCCACTTGCAAATTCTCCCTTTTTATGACTTTGAAGGCGTCGATGAACTCAATCCCGATAAAAGCTATAACTGGGGGTACAATCCCAGTCAGTATAACGTGCCTGAAGGCTCGTTTTCCCGCGATCCTAACGATCCCTATAAACGCCTCAACGAACTCAAAAAAATGATAGACACCCTCCATAAAAACAACCTTCGTGTTGTCATGGATGTCGTCTATAATCACGTCTACAACGAAAAAACCTTTCCCTTTGATAAACTTATCCCAGGATACGCCTACCGTGTCGATGCCCAAGGAATCTTAACAAACTCCAGTGGTTGCGACAACGATCTTGCGACCGAGCGCGCCATGATTCGTAAATTTATAAGTGATTCGGTTCTATACTGGGCCAAGCACTTTAAAATCGATGGCTTTCGCTTTGATTTAATGGGCTTAATTGATCTTAAAACCATGAACATGATTCGTCAAAAACTAGAGTTACTCCGACCGGATATTATCGTCTATGGCGAAGGGTGGAATATGTCGACACCCCTTCCAAGCAAAGCGATGGCGCATATGTACAATAAAAACGTTCTTTACAACATCGGCTTTTTCAATGACAAAATTCGTGAACACATTAAAGGGGCAACGTTTAACCCCAAACAAAAAGGGTATGCTTTAGGCAACAACGACCATCTTGGCATTGTGAAACATCTTATGCTGGGCAGTGTTTTAAACAAGTTCTTATTCAAATACCCATCGCAATCGATTAACTACATCGAGTGCCACGATAATCATACCTTTTACGATAAAGCGAAACTCGCTTTAGAAAATACCGATGAAGCGACTCGTAAAAAATACCAGAAGCTTGCAACGAGTATTATACTACTTTCTCAAGGGGTCCCTTTCATCCATATGGGACAAGAGTTTTACCGGACAAAAAAAGGCGTTGAAAATAGCTACAAAAGCCCCGACTCAATCAACTTCATCGATTGGTCACTCGTCGATCAACACAACGATGACATCGAAGATTTTAAACGCTTAGTCTATTTACGTAAAACCTTAAAATGCCTAAAACTTCCGACCACCTCTAGCATCAAGGAAAACGCCTATGTGAGTTGCAATGAATATGGAACCTGCGTCCTCGAAGTTTGTCGAGAAGATAAGCACACGATTGTTATCTTTAAAAATAATACCGTCAATGAGAACCTCGTTTTTGATGAACCGTTTACGATTCTCTACAGCTCAGTCAAACAAGAAGGCGACGCCATTAAAGAAATTATTCTCAACGATATTTCCACCACTGTCTTAATCAAAAACCACAAGGAGGCCAATCATGACAACACTTTGGGCTAAAATCGATACTATTAACGAAACCAGTTACGACACAAATACGCTGAGTGTCATTACCGAAAACCAAGAACGCATCACCTGCCGTATCGATGAAAACAACACCGTGAAAACCGGTGAAATCTATCGACTTAATGTCGAAACCATCGTCTTTAAAGAACGCGAGCAATACCTTATACTCGACTACACCCATATTTTAGACGCCAACTTACCACTCGACGAAGTTGAAGCGCTCATGAAAGTTTTCTACACTTATGCGCCGACCGAAATCGTCAACGTTAAAACAACCATCGAAAACGCACTCAAACAAATCGAAAACCCGATTATTCAAGCGATTACCGACGCCATATACCATCGCTATAAAGATGACTTCTATCGCTATCCCGCCGCAACAAAGTTTCACCATGCATACATCGGTGGATTGAGTTACCATACAAGCACCATGCTTGAACTTTCTCAAGGATTACTAAAAACCTATACGTTCTTAAATGCTGATTTATTGATTGCGGGGATCATCCTTCACGATATTTGTAAAACCATCGAACTTTCTGATTATAAAGAACCAGAGTATACCACTGAAGGACGCTTAATCGGACACATTACCATGGGCGTCAAAGAAGTTACCAAAACAGCCATGAAACTCAATCTTTACGACACAGAAGAACGGATGCTCTTAGAACACATGATCTTATCCCATCACTACTATGGGAACTTCGGATCACCCAAAAAACCGAACATCCCTGAAGCCCTTGCCTTGCATTATATCGACAATATCGATTCTAAGTTTACCGTGTTAGGCGAAGCACTAGAATCCATCGCGCCTGGTGAGTTTACCTCACCCTTGCCGGTCTTAGATCGGGAAAAATTCTACAAGTCGAATATTAAAAAATAGACAAAACAGTAAAACTATGTTAAAGTAGTTAAAGCCATAGTAAAAATGTTATGATGAGAGGAGAAAAACTATGAAATTAGTCAAACGTACAGAGAAACTAAAAAATATTCGTGCGAACAACCTAGTTGCAGGTGTCATCTATGGAAAAAAACTTGCATCGACACCGATACAAGTCGATTATAAAGACTTTAAGCAACACTATAATCAATACGGAAAAAGTATGACTTTTAAAGCAAAACTCGATGGCAAAACCCATCAAGCATACATTAAAGAAGTGCAACTTGATCCCCTAAATCACCAAAATATCCTACATTTTGATTTAATCAAAGTGTCTGCGACAGACACCATCACCGCAGAAATTCCAGTTTACGTAACGGACAAGGAACGCCTAGAAGAAAAAGGCGTTATCGTACAATTAATCGTACCGAGAATTCTTACTGAATACGGTGTCGGCAAAGGGATTTCAAACTTTGAAGTTAGCGTTGCAGACCTCGATGTTGGCGATGCCATTTACGTCAAAGATTTAACCGTCGCTGAAGGCTTAAAAATTCTTGAAGATCCTGAGCGGATGATCATTAATATTACCGAACCGTATTACGATGAGTCTGACTTTGAAACACCAACGGCGGATGACGACGATATGGACGTTGAAGTCATTAAACAAGACGCTGAAGATACTGAAGAGACTGACGAAGAAGACGACAAAGAATAATAGTAAAAATCCAAACTCTTTTAAAAAAGTTTGGATTTTTTTATTGCGGATAACTCCTTGGTTAATGTAAAACACTTAAGCGATACAAATACGCTGAAACCGTATGCACTAAATCCTCTTTAGCCCGTGGCTTCAATTGTTCGAAAGAAAGCTGTTGATAGTTCGTTACGATAATCGCATCAAGGCCCTCTTTTAAATAACGCTCTTGATCACCACGACAGTCGCCAACTACCGCAACAACTTTCGCAGGGTAATTCCGTGCTCGTTTCGCGACGCCAAACACAACCTTGCCACGTAACGACTGCGCGTCGAGTTGACCTTCACCGGTGATGATGACATCGGCATCCTTTGCTAAGCGGTCGAAATCAAGCACATCGAGGACCGTCTCAATCCCCATTTGAATCTTACTGCTTAAAAATACTTTAGCACCATAACCCATGCCGCCTGCAGCCCCGGCACCCGCGAAATCCGCTTCATCAAAACCGATATCACGTTGAACAATTTTCGCCAAATGCCGAAGATTCTCATCGAGGGATTTTACCATTTCAGGATGGGCCCCTTTTTGAGGGCTAAAGATAAACGCGGCCCCCTCTTCACCGTATAAAGGATTGTCAATATCACACATCGTAATAAACTCAATGCCGTGCACTTTTGGATTAAGGGTGCTTAAATCCACCGAAGCAATCTCAGAAAGCGTGCCACCTGTCGGTGTAAAAACCTCACCTTGGTGGTTTAAAAAACTGACACCAAGGGCAGCTGCAAAGCCGCAACCACCATCATTTGTTGCACTACCACCTAATCCTAAAACAACTTTATTCACACCCTGTGAAATGGCATCAAGGATTAACTCACCAACCCCATACGTTGTCGTTAAAGCGGGGTTTTTCTTTTCACCAACTAAGGGTAATCCAGCGGCTGCAGCCATTTCAATTACCGCAGTTTTTCCATGATCAATTAAACCGTAAAAAGCGAATACTCTCTCAAAATAAGGACCCGTCACCTCAACGAAGACTTTTTTTCCGTCACTGGCTTTTAAAAACGCATCAACACTACCTTCACCGCCATCGGCAACAGGAATCTTCACCACTTCAGACGAGGTAAAAACCTTCTTTATTTCTGTCTCGATAAGATCGCACACCTCAGTGCTTGATAACGTGCCTTTAAATGAGTCGGGAACAACAATAAATCGTTTCACCGAGAATCCCCTCCTTCGTGGATGTCAGTTGAACTAAATGAAGAATATACTAAGTAATAGAATCCCAATAATCGCTGATAAACCTGAAACGAGGGTTCCCAATGTTTGAGTTTTATAACCTTGTTCAGGTGTCATGCCTGTCATATTCGTAACAACCCAGAAATACGAGTCATTGGCATGCGATACAGTCATTGCACCCGCACCAATCGCCATGACCACAAGCGCCGCAGCCATCGGTGTATCAAAGCCGAGTGCTACCATGACAGAACCGGCATCCGTATAAAGTCCCATCAACGCTGCCGTGGTAACAATCGCCACCGTTGAAGAACCTTGTGCGATTTTCAAAATCGTTGCGATAATAAAGGGGAATAAAATACCGAGAACTTTTAAGGCATCCGCATTATCACTAACATACGCAACGACGCCAGCATTCGCAATAACACGACCTAAAACGCCACCCGCTGCAGTAATAAACAAAATCGGTCCAACAATCTTTAAATTTTCATTAGTAATATCGGAAAAGTCTTTCATTTTACCAGTGGTAATCAGTAACCAAACACCAAATACTAAACCAATCGACAACGCGATAATTGGATCACCCGTGAAACGCCAGAATGGTAGAGAAGCCCATTCACCAACCGCTGCAATAGTTCCCATCGATAAGAAAATAATTGGCACAACTATCGGTGCAAACGCAAGCCAAGCTTTAGGCAGTTTCCCATACGATTTTTTCAACGCTTCATACGCTTCTAGTGCCGCGTTTGGATTGTCATCGATGACCTCTTCTTCAGGAAGTTTAATCTTCTTACCGATATAAAGTGCAAAGAAATAAGAAGGCACTAAAGCAAAAACAGAAACAACGGCCCCGATACCCATAACGAGTAACAGGTTATCCGCTAAACCAACAGAAGCGGCCGCAGCAATCGGTCCTGGTGTCGGCGGTACAAACACATGCGCTGCGTATAAACCTAAAGAGAGCGCAATCGCTAACGATACCGACGATTTTTTCGTAACCTTTTGCATCGACTTACGAATCGGATCTAAAATAATAAAGCCGCTGTCACAAAAAACAGGAATAGAAACAATCCAACCCATGATTAACATTGAGAGTTCAGGACGTTTCTTACCAACGAGTTTAACTACGGAATCCGCAATCGTTAAAGCAGCCCCCGTTCTCTCAACAATAATCCCAATCAATGCCCCAAGAATAATGACAAGCCCAATGTACTGTAGCGTCCCACCAAATCCTGCACGAATTGTCGGTGCGACCTCCTCAATGGGTAAAGAAAGAAGTGCTAAAACAATTGAAACGAGCATGATTGCAATAAACGCATGAACTTTAAGTTTCGCAATCATGTAAATCATTGCAGCAATCGCCACAAGTAAACCAATAAGTAAACCAATTCCAGTTAACATACAATACCTCCATTTTTTTTATGGGTTTATTATAAAAAAAATGTATCCGTTTTCATATGGTTTATATAACAAAAAAGAGGGCACTAAATTAGCCCTCATACCATTTTCAACGCGTTAAACGCTCGGATTGTAGCGAATCATAGATCTTAATCGCCATAATAAACATATAGGAAATACTAATTTTACGCGGATCATAACCTGTCATCTCAGCGATTTTATTTAAACGGTATTGAAGGGTGTTCTTATGAATAAAGAGCGCATCACTCGCCTTTTGTAAAGAACCTTCGAAGGTATAAAACGCTTTTAAAATCGCAATCGCATTACCAACTTCCTCATCGTTAGCGTGGTTAAACAATTGTTGAATATACTCATTTTTATGTTTTGTAATCATATTATTAATAAACAAATCAACATTAATAATATCATAAACATGAATCTGCTTTTCCGCTTTAAAACTCATCTGTAGTGCTTCGTTCGCGTTATCAAAAGAAACCTTAATCGGTTTCACATCTTGATTATCAATGCCGATATAAACGTGGGCATCAAACTCATCATTAATCATCGCTTTAATCGCTTTAGCTATCGATAAAATCGACGCATCAATGACTTGATTAAATACCCCAATAAAAAGTGTCGTTGTCCGAAACAAATGGGCACCTGGTATCGTACTTAAATAGTTCCGCACATGATGACTAATCGTCGTCTGAAGTTGATCGTTTACAGCTTGATGGTGTTTTTGAACAGAAAACACCATCACTCTTTTCGGTGTTTCAACATCAATATTTAACATTTTCGCTCGCCGTTTGAACTCAACCGGATGATTGATTTGATAGTTCCCAAAAATCCATTCCTCAAAAAAACGATCTTTCGCTTTTTGCTCGATAATCCGTTGTTCCCGCATAAACGAATCAAGTAGCAAAACTTCAGTCATCTTTTTAATAATTTGACTGTACTTATAAACAACCTCAGTTTTCCCCGTTAAACCAATCACCCCGACAATTTGAAGATCGAACTCAATCGGTAGATTAATGCCATTGCGTCAGCCAACATACTCATCATCCGACTCGATTAAAAGCTCATTCAACTTCTCATCAATAATCTTTTTAGCACCACCATGAAGCGACCCAATGCGGTTTGGATCGGTTGAAGAAATAATTATCCCTTCCGTATCCATAATATTAATATGGTGCTCAATGACTTGTGACAACTGTTTAACAATCTCTCTTGCTACTGTCGTTGACAAAACTTTACGTGATCCTTGATAAAAACTTCCAGCATGCTGTATTCGAGGGTCGATTGCTGAATTTGAGTCCATGTCAAATCACATCCTTATAAAACCTATTATATCAAAGCGCAGCAAAACTTTCCGAAAAAAAAGACCTAATCCATCGATTAGGTCTCAAGATCAATCAAAATCTGGCCAAAGTAAGGCTTCATACACTTCAACGATTTGAGTAAAGAGTGTATGGATACGTGGTGAAGCAATCGGGAACGTTGGATTCTCTGCTTGAATCATTTGAATGAACAAGATATCCGCATACAAGTTAATCCCTTGTTGGTTTTGATATAAACGGTTTTGATACGGTAAGAACAACTCTCTCATCACCGATACTAGCTCTTCAGGCACATCTAAATCTTCACCTAAAATCTCCCGGTTGAAGAAGGCCTGAGCATAGAGTTCTAACTGTCGACGTGTGGGTAAATCATTTGCATTGTTCCATCCTTCATCAACGCCTTCAGCGCCAGCAAAACGGGCACTTGGCATCACTAGTTTCTCAACACCAGTCTCCATCCGTCCACGGATCAAATGAAGCCCGAACATCGTTTCAACCATCGACTCAGCAAATAAGAAATCACGCGTATTGTTCTCTTCTTCTAAATAACGGTCATAAAGCACTTTCAGCGCAGCAACAAACTCATCAACATAATTAAATGAATTCGCGTTTGTGCGTAAGCCTAAGTCTTGATAAAGTAGTTTGAAACCATAGTTTTTATAGACCGCCCAACGACTATAGTCCTCATCGTCAGGATCCTCACCCCGCAAAGCATCGCGGTACTCGATAACGAGTTCAGACATTGAAGGTCCTTCTTCATCATTAAGAACGGCCATTAACTCATCGTATAACGCATCACGTAAAGCCTCGTACTCAGCGAGTTCTTGTTCAGACAAGCCTTCAAGATACTCTAAGAGATCATCTTGATCAAAGTTTTCATCTAAATCTAAGGTTACTAGAATATGATCCGCACGAAGTTTAAAGTAATTATCATAAATAAACTCAACAAACTCAAGCCCATGATCAAAATCAATGTTGTCAAGGATGAAATACGGTTTAAGTTCATTGGTCACTAAAGCCATCAAAAAGTCTTGGTTCGTTGTATACGTGAATTGACTGGCTATATATAAGAACTCATCCCAAGTATAAAACCAGGATTCTTGAGAAGCCGCAAATTGCATTTCTGCATTGCGAATAACATTTTTTAAATTAGTCATCATTTCCGAACGATTACGGTCAAAATTACGATTTCTGCCGAAAACCTCTTCGAAATGGCCGCTCGCAACTAAATAGTGTTGTTGGAATAACTCAGCGACATGAAAAGCCCCGACATGATAAAGCAACTGTTCGAAAAGATCATCCGTAGTAATAACGGTATCCCCTAACGTCGCAATAATTGAACGATCATCCGTTTCTTCAAAATACGTAATACCACTACTTGGTGATGCCGTTTCACGGTAGGCTAAGCGTAAGTACTCATCATGAAGCATAAATCCAGCCGCATAGCGACGATCAGTCATATGTCGACGTACCGAATCACTCGTCAACTGTGTCTCAACAAATAAATCTTCGATTTCTTCTTGAAGATCACTAGCCAACTCATCATAAGGAGTTAGCTCAGCTTCATGCAACTTGTAAACCATAAAGCGATAATGGGTTAACCCTTGCAAACTTTGGTTTTGCTGTGCTTGTTGTGCTGTCACTAATCGCTGAGCTGTATGCGAGTAATGCTCAATCTCTAAAACATCTTCTTCATCACCAATAACTAAGGTATTGAAGAAATAGCGTGCAATGTTGCCTAATCTAGGCACAAGATTCATTTCACGGTAATCGAATAAGAAGAAGTCTTCAGTTAAAAGCTCCCAATTATCACGCGTTACACTCTCATCCATTGCTGTGCGGTGCTGATAAAGATAATTGTAGATTTTAATATAATACTCAAGGACCTCATCGGCGTCGAGTAAAACAACATTTACATCGGGAATAAACTCTAAGTCATTATCTTCATAAATTTCTTCAATCGGTCTTTCACCAATGTACTTAGCAATCCCAGCTTGACCGTAATCCGGCACTAAGTTGAAATGCATCATCACATTTTCAAACTCTGCTTGAGATTGGAAGACTAGCAAAATCCCTACGCCGTCACCACGGTAATTGTTCTCATACCACTCCGTGACTTTTTCAAGTAAAGAAGTCTCTTCATCGGCCTCTAAACCTTCAATGTAGGATTCTCTTAAAGCGTGTCGACGTGCCAAACTTAAACGGGCATACGTCTCAACCTCTTCATCATTATCTGGATTGAAACCTTCTAAAACTAAACTAAAGCGATACTCACGTAAACGCTGGGCTTTTTGTTCTTCGGTTAAGGCATCAATTTCATCTTGATCCGCCGTGCCATAACGCATAATTAAAATCGTCTCTTGAACATCTTCAATCTCAATCGCACTCATGAAATCACTTAAAATACGTTGATCAACATAGTTCAACAGATGATTAATCCCTTCTTGGTTTTTCATTCTTTCAAACATATCCTGATTGGTAATCGTAATATCCCCAATTTGCAAAAAGATTCCATCTGGGTCAGATACCGTAGATCCTTGTTCAGGACGCGTTAGTAATGTACAGCCAATTGAAAGTACAATAATTAATAAGAAAATCGATAAAATAATCGCGATTTTCTTTCCCATACCTGCACTCATATTATCACTCCTTTAAAATATACGCATTATATATATTATCACTATTGAGTTTATAAAACAACTGAAAATTATTATCCTTATTAAATTACATAAAAACCGCTTAAGTTGCATTTTCAGTTTCTTGCAAAAAAATGTCTAATTTCGTTAAATTATGCTACAATATTCCATAGATTACGAAAGAAGGGTTTCGATGAAAAAATTGAGTCTATTTTTTCTTTTACTAAGCAGTATGATCATTCTCAGTGGGTGCACACCCAAATTTCATGATAATGACGATTACAACGAACTTTTAAGCCAACTCTTCGCGATCTTCACCGACGACAAGCTACGTGAACTCGATACCGAAGACCGCAATAATTACAGTATAAGTGCAGCATTATGGTGGTGTCTTGACGCAAGCGAAGAAGGCGTACCGATTCAATCGTGTTATGTCGATTTTTTAGTTGAGTATGATGCGCTTTTCATCGATGCCGAGAATCCCCCTCGTTATGCAGGGTTTATCCGCGTTGCAAGCGCTAAATTCGGGGGTTCGATCATTGAAGAAGATTACCGCCTTGTCCTATCGACCATCTATGGGACCACCCGCCGTGAAAACATCAATGCCTTTCGTGAAGTCCTCGCTGCCCACAAAGCCATGAACATCACCGCAGAACTATACGAAGGCCGTCCTTTAGAACGACGCTTACCATAACGCAATGACAGGAGACAAAGCATGAAAATCACTGTATTAGCGAGCGGTTCAAAAGGCAATGCAACCTACATTGAAACCGCCCAAACAAAACTATTGATCGACGCAGGAATTAGTCATCGCCAGTTAAGAAGCAAGCTTTTAGAAAACAACATCCACCTTACAACACTCGATGCGGTTTTTATAAGCCATGAACATACCGACCACACAAAAGGTTTGGTTAATATTTTAAAACAGACCCAAGCCACATTATATACAACCGAAAAAACCTACGTGCACTTAGTCTCAAAAACAACCTATGATCTTGCCGATGCCCCCTTTGTACCGGTGCATCCCGATCAGCCACTACGCATCCATGATTTAACCATCGATGCCATCCGCATTTCCCACGACGCCGTCGACACGTTAGGTTTTATCGTTTACAATGGTCATAAGAAGCTCGTTCATATGACAGACATCGGTTACTTACCGGTCGAAGACTATCCGAAAATTGAGAATGCCGAAACGTATGTCTTTGAATCAAATTACGATGTTTCGCTGCTCTTCTCATCGAATCGACCCTACTATTTAAAACGCCGCATCGATTCTATTAAGGGCCATTTATCAAACGCCGATAGCGCCTATCATCTCAGCCGCATCATCGGTCATAAAACCCGGCGAATCATACTCGCTCATCCGAGTGAAGAATGCAACACTGAACGCCATGCCCTTGAAACCATCAAAGAAGTCTTTACGAGTTACGACATCGATCCCACAAACTACGAAATCATCGTTGCTCAGCAACACCGTCCCACCAAAGTCTACGAAATATAGGAGGTCCCACATGGAACACGAAAAACTTATTCAAGAGGTCACATCAAAAGTACTAAACATTCCTAAAGATACGATCACAATCGACTCACGTCTCATGGGAGGCATGTCAAACTACACCTACATCATTAATGCAAACAACGACAAGTACACCTTTCGCATTCCCGGAAAAAACGCCGAGAACTTTGTTGATAGAGATGAAGAAGTCTATCACATTAACCTTATTGAACCGCTTAATTTAAACAATGAGACCATTTATTTAGACACTGCAAAAGGCTATAAGATTGCAAAGTATATTGAAGGCCAACCTTTGCACGAACTCAGTCCCTACGATTACTTAGAAAAAGCCGCTGAAGTATT
>SKFS01000102.1 GCA_007117885.1 Candidatus Izemoplasma sp. | reverse complement strand
TGGTGCAAGAAATGCAACTGGCAATATTGTTACAACAGGTATAACAAGTAGAACAACAGATCAAATGATAGGTCCAGATGCTCTTACTAATATGCCGAATCTTACCGCTAGTTTGTGGACTGCAACTGCTGGATATCCAATCTTGAAAATGACGCTTAATGGTACTGATCTTTTCCAAACTCAACAATTAGCTGCCCAAGACTAATTTATACTTAGGTAGTAAAAAGCCGCACTTCGAAATCAACGATTTCGAAGCCGGCTTTTTTTATTGACTACTTAAAGCTTAATACCCATTGCTTTAGCGACACCTTGGCCATAATCTTTATGGGCCTTCATACAGTTTTCAATGTGGCGAAGCTTGATAAATTCTGGAACACCTGCCATATTGCGTGCTGTGTTTTCAAAAAGGACTTGTTGTTGTTCTTTAGTCATGAGCTCAAAGAGCTTTCTTGGTTGTGTGTAGTAATCACTGTCGTCTTCTCTAAAGTCATAGTGTGCGATATCACCATTTGTTTTTAACGGGGGTTCGTTAAGCTCTTTTTGATCTTCCCATTCTCCTTGAGAATTAGGGAAGTAGTGAACTTTTGCCCCGTAGTTACCGTCAACACGCATCAAACCATCTCGGTGATTGCTGTTGAGGTTAGCGTCTTGATGTGGACGGTTCACAGGAATTTGATGGTGGTTTACGCCAAGGCGATAGCGTTGTGCATCGGCGTAGGTAAAGAGTCTACCCTGAAGCATTCTATCGGGAGAAAAACTAATCCCTGGTACGACACTTGCAGGACTAAAGGCGGCTTGTTCAACGTCTTGGAAGTAGTTTTCAGGATTACGGTTGAGCTCTAATACCCCTACTTTATGAAGTGGGTACTCTGATTTATACCAAACTTTAGTTAAATCGAAAGGATTGTAGTCAAAGGTGTCAGCGTCGGCTTCAGGCATAATTTGAACTGAGAGTTCCCATTTAGGAAATTCTTTTCGTTCAATGGCGTTGAAGAGATCGTTTTGATGCGATTCACGGTCTTTACCGATCAGCACTTCAGCGTCTTGATCGGTTAAGTTTTTTATCCCTTGCATGGTTTTAAAGTGGAACTTCACCCAAAAGCGTTCATTTTGCTTATTGATAAAGCTAAAGGCATGGGAACCGTAACCATTCATATGGCGGTACGAGTAAGGAATGCCGCGGTCACTCATGGTAATAGTTACTTGGTGTAAGGCTTCAGGTAAACTCGACCAGAAGTCCCAGTTATTGGTGGCACTGCGCATGTTTGTTTTAGGATCGCGTTTAACGGCGCGATTTAAATCAGGAAAGCGCAGTGGATCACGGATAAAGAAGACCGGGGTATTATTGCCGGCGAGATCCCAGTTGCCTTGTTTCGTGTAAAACTTTACCGCAAAGCCGCGTATATCGCGTTCCGCATCGGCGGCACCGCGTTCACCGGCCACGGTTGAGAACCTGACAAATACGTCGGTTTTCTTGCCGATGTCTGAAAAGAGATCGGCTTTAGTGTACTTTGTGATATCATGGGTAACTGTGAATGTACCAAAGGCACCACTGCCTTTAGCGTGCATCCTTCTTTCGGGAATAACCTCACGATTAAAGTGTGCTAGTTTTTCTAAAAACCAGACATCTTGCATCAGTTGAGGACCGCGTTTTCCTACCGTGAGTATATTCTCATTGTCAGAAACCGGCACCCCCGCTGCAGTGGTTAATTTTTTCTTTTTCTCTGTCATTGTAAAACCTCCCTTTGTTTTATTGTAACGTATTTTGAAAGCGTTTACGAATGTTTTCTTTACGTAAAGTGCTTGTGGGGATAGAAATTGTGGATAAAGCGCTTAATTGCCTTTAAAAACGCCCTATTTGCATGATTGAAAATATTCTGATTAATTGCTTTGGTATGCTATTTTAATCTTGATAGAAAATCTGCGCTCTTTCAATGTATAATAGAAGTAGTCAGTTATATTAGACTTGAAGCGTTTTAGATTTGGGTGTGTTTAGTGTTAAATAGATTTTATCTGCTAAACAGTAAATAGGCTTTATTCACTGAGTGAAATCTAAAAAGATAGGGAGAAATAGGATGAGTCAAAACGAAAAGATTATGTATATCATTCAAAATGTTTCGATCAAAGAAGGATTGTTACGTTCACCGAGTTACCGGGTGATTGTGACGAATGAACGGCTTGTGTTTGCTAAGGTGACAAAAGAGATGGTTAAAGAAGAAAATCAAGCCTTAAAGGAAAACTTAAAAGGCAAAGGTTTTAAAGAGCGTGTGGGCGTTTTAATGACAAGTAGCCAACAGGCTCAGGAAAGGTATCAATCGATGGCGGTTGAAGAGATTTTACGAGAGACGGAAGGGAACTTTGCGGTGCCGTTTACCGATATCCGAAAAGTGAAGCGTCCGATGGGTACACGTTTTGATGAAAATAATCAGCCGTATCCAAGAAATATTACCATTCATACGCAACAAGGGAAACATGTTTTAAAGTTTCATTATGCCAATGAATCGGATGATGCGTATCGAGTATTAAAAGATTGTGAAAAGTAATTACTAAGAATGGAGACACTATGACGTTACTAAGAAAAGAAGTGCGCTTAACAAGTCGGCTCAGTGTAATAAGCACGGGCCTTTTAACCGCTGCGTTTATTTTAGCGTATGCGTTTTCTTCCCAATCAGCGGACATTGAGAATCAACCTATTCTCATTGTGCTCTTTTTAGGATTGAGCGGGGTTTTTATGATGATTGCCTTATTTTTAAGCATTGCTGAAGTCGATACGCGTGGTGCGAGAAAGGCCATCACTTTTCCGATTGGGATGATAAATACCGTTGTGAAGTGGGTCTTTTTTATCACGGTTATCAATATAGAACTCCCATTGACAGCGACGCTCATTATAACAGGGACTGTTTTAGTAATAACATGGCTAGTGTCTTTAGCGATGCTTTACCATGTGAAAAAGACAAGTGATGCCGCTCTTGAGAAGGCATTTAAAGGATGGTATGATGAAGAAAAAGTGAATCATAAGGATGCCTTCATTGAAGAAAATAGACTGCTGAAGTACGGCCTATATTTAGCTGTTGGTTTTATCGCCTTTACACAGACGACATTTGCCGGGTTAGACATTGCGGCTTATGTTGTACTGATTCCTTTGACGGTGTTATATTTTCGGACCCTGTACCAAAGGATTTATCACCGTGAGCCAAAAGTGCTCATCTATCAAATCGTTCTTTTTAATTTGATGGTGATTTTGAGTGTCTATTTTACCTTAGCAGGTATTGTTTTTGATGAGTTTTGGAATCGTGCACTGTTTCATGCTTTAATGTTTAGTTTTGTGATCGTGCGATACTTTAAAAATAACGAAGTGATTGAAATGGCAAACTATGACCATTAAAAAAGACCGTTTGGTCTTTTTTTATGGCTGAGTCGGTAAAGGTTGTTTAAGGTAGCGGAGAATAAATAAGAAAGTTAACACACTTATGGCACCAATCCAGTAAGGGTAAATCACAATCGAGAATCGATCAAAGATGAGTCCAGCGAAAGGGGTTAAGAGGCCAAATCCGATATAGCCAACGGCCATTTGTAAACTGATGACTTTTGAGAGCTGGGCAGGGGTGAAATAGGTGTTATTTAAAAACATCATGTTGGGATAGACGGGTGCACAGCCCAAGCCGATGATAAAGACGATGCCGTAGTAGATTAGCAGGTTTTCAAAGCGATTGAGTATTAAGAGTAAGGCCCCGATAATAATTAGGGCACTGCCGAAAAGGACTAAGAACTTGGCTGAGCGTTTGTGACTTAAAAGCCCGCTTAGAAGCCGGCCGAGGGTAAGCGCTAAGTAAAAGGTCGTTGTGAAGAGCGCGGCACCGGAATACGAGACTGATTTTTCAATATAGAAATAGCTGGCGATCCAGATGCCTGCGAGTGTTTCAATATGAACATAAAGTAAAAAGATGACAATACTAAGGCGCATGCCTTTTGATTTAAGCATCGCTTTTAAAGCGATGGGCGCGTGGTCATTTTGGCGGTCGGTAGGGTCTTCATTGTTCCACAGTTTAAATGAACTCAAGATCATCATGGCAATCACTAGCAAAATCCCGCCAATGATCATAAATCCTAAGCGCCACGATTGATCGGTCAGTGTGTAGGCGATAATCGCGGGGCCTAATGTCACCCCAACGCCGTAAAATGAATGAAGATAGTTCATATGACTCGCTTTATAGTGTTTTGCCATGTAATGGTTTAAAGAGACATCAATTGCCCCAGCACCAATCCCTAAAGGCATCGCTAAAAACAGGAGTTGATAAAAATGGTTTACTTGGCTCATTAATAGAAGGGCCATGCCGGTAAAGAGGATGCTTAATACGGTCACTTTTTTGGTTTGTAAAATTCTTAACAAACGCGGCGCATTGAGCGTTGCCAGTAAACTCATCAGATAGGTTAAGAGACTGACTAAGCTTAAAGCGCCTAAAGAAACACGTAAATCGCTGCGCATTAAGCTCCATGCGGCGCCGATGATGGCATCGGGTAAGCCAAGGGCGATAAAGGCTAGATAGATGACAAATAGTAAGATAAACGCTTTGGTTTTCATTTTTCACCTCATATAAATCACTCGTAATTATATCAAAAATATTACGGTTTTGATGAATAAGTTTAAATCTATAAGTGTTTTTGTTTTTGGTGTAAGGGATAACTATGGTAAAATAAGGTATAAAAAAGTTAGGTGGTGTAACACATGAAAAAGTTTGCTGTG
>SKFS01000165.1 GCA_007117885.1 Candidatus Izemoplasma sp. | reverse complement strand
TTGGCGGGTTTATGGTGGGCGAGGAAAAAGTGGTCGACTATGTAAAACATAAAGCCCGCCCCTTTATTTTTAGCGCAGCGATGCCTCCAAGCAATGTAGCAAGTGCGTTAAAAGCGCTTGAAATTCTTAAAGAAGAGCCTCAAAGAGTTCAAAATCTTCTCGATATTTCGCAATACGCTCGCGATAAGATGCTTAGTTATAATTTGCGAATTCTCGATAATGATAACACGCCGATTATACCGATTTACACCTATGGGCTCTACCGAACCATCCTCGCTTGTGAAATTCTTTTCGCACGGGGTGTCTACGTGAATCCTGTTTTACCGCCTGCATCCCCTGAAGGTGAGTGCTTAATTCGAACCAGCTATACCGCCACGCACACAAAAGTCTTAATTGATGAAGCCGTTGAAATTATCGCTGACGTTTTAAACTCACTTCCTGAAGATGAAGAAGCCATTTTAGCGATGGTTCAAAATCGTGAGTAAGACCATCGTTGTAACCGGTGTTTCAAGTGGCATTGGCAACGATCTTGCCAACCAGCTCATCGCTGCCAACCATACAGTGATTGGCATTTCAAGACGCCAAGCAAAAGACTTAAACTATGATCATTTCTCTTGTGATTTAAGCAACGCCCAAGCGATTGAAGAAACCGCGCATAAAATCAATCAAAAATACCCCACCATTGATGCCGTAATTCACGTCGCGGGTATGGGCATCGCTGATGCGCTAGAACATACAAACTATGCCGATGCGGAATGGATTTATAAAGTGAACGTCCTTGCACCGTTTTACTTAAATCGCTTCTTGATTCCTAACTTGCGTCAAAACCGCAACACTAAAATCATCCATGTTGGCTCGTTAGCGGGGACCCTTACCATTCCTTTCCAAGCCTTTTACTCAATGAGCAAAGCCGCACTCTTTTCCTACTCAGAAGCGTTGAGGATGGAACTCAAACCGTTTGCAATCCATGTCAGCATCATTCTTCCCGGTGACATTAAGACCCCTTTCACAGATCACCGTAAAAACACCTATCAAAAAGACGACCCGATTTACCAAGGAAGAATTGATCGTGCGATTCAAAAGATGGCCCATGATGAACAGCAAGGTATGTCAGCATCCGCTGTCACTAAAGTCATTTTGAAACAACTTAATAAACGGAAAACGCCAATCTTCGAAACCGTCGGTTTAAAGTATAAAGTTATCCTCATGTTAGCGAAGTTTCTCCCCCATGCCATTCGCGAGAAGATTATTTATCATTTCTACGCCAAATAAAAAATCGTAAAGCATCGGCTTCACGATTTTTTTTGTTATTTAGTGGCCTCAATTAAGGCCTCTTCATTTTGGAAATCATCAAAGTCGATCTCGATGTCAACCTCAATACCAAATTCAATGCTTGTATAGGTATCGTCGGTCAAGACACTCGTCGAACTCATCATCAGAATTGTACCATTCGGTAAAATATTCGTTGTAATCGATGAGGCACCGCCAGATGATTTTTGTCCAATCACCGTTGCAATGCCCATATCTTGCGCAATCGAAGTCATTAAGTTCGCCGCACTATACGTTAGCGGTGAAGTTAAGATAAACCACTCATAATCACGTGCGACATTTTCTGAAGTATACCACACGGTCGATGTCGATAACGCAGTGGCATTCATGCCATGAATCGGAATCCGTTCATCCGTCATAAACCCAAGCACTTGAATCATCGTGCCTAAAATGCCCCCGCCGTTACAGCTTAAGTCAATGATCACCCTTTGCACCGTACCCTTCGCATCAATTTCTTCCATCCAAGTTTCAAAATCAACCGGTGTGTCTTCATTGAAACGATCGATAAATATCCGTGCTAAGCGATCATTATCATAATACCTAACCCCTTCAGAGAAATTACAACTGACTTGATTTAAGGCGCGAATATAAGCATTGATGCGTGAGCCATACCCTTGTTGAGTTCGGTAATCGATCAAACTCGTATAAATACCACTCATTTGATGCCAAGTATGAAGGTCATCCATACTATTCGCTAAATGCACCATCTCACGGTAATGTGTCACATCTAACCCAGTTTGTGTGAAAATATTCGCCCGGTGTTTCTCAAAAACATCAAAGTATGTTTCCACCTCTTGAACACCTTTTAGCCCATAGAAGTAATCAAAACTAAACGCTAAGAAGCGGAAAGTAGCATCTTTAATATCGCGGGGCATATTCAGAGCATTATAACTCGTATCATTTAAAATTCTTCGCGCACTTCGTCCATCGCTGCCACTACTAATAATTTGATACGTATCAAAACCGATCACCGCATCGCCATTATAGTAGACATCAAACATCGAACCCGAGAAGAAGAGATTCGCGAAAACTAAAGGCATATAATAGGTCTCGTTTTCATAAAATAACTCAAAGCGATAATCGCTTAAGTTCATCACCACCGGACCCAGCAAAGTCTCCTCATAATCAACGACTTCTAAACCCACACCAAAATCAGTTTGGGTAGCTTCTGATAAACCAGTAAAGAAACCAAAACGATTCACTGTCACGACATTAGTGACAAAATCAATGGTCATTTCATATTCATAAATGATACTTGGATCATCCTCATCAACACTATCATAAAATAAGGTTACAAATGCGCCATCCTTCGTCACCGTTAGTTCTTCGACCTTTATCGCGCCTTCGAGCATATAAATGAAATCAATCATCGAGACGTACGGTAAGTTTTGATTGTTTAAGTAATATAGCTCAATCTCACCGTCTTCAACAATATACTCCGTTGCGATGTTAAAAAACTCAACCGTTCTTGTTCGATCGATACTCTGTGCTCCTAAAGACATCGGTTGAACACTAAAACGCATTTCTCGAACCGCCCCAGAAACCTCAACCCGTGCGGTTAATATAACCGGATTATCTCGATCACTATAAAGCGGTGGGATAACCTCACCATTCGGTCGAATCGTAAACGGATTTGAACTTGTCCACTCAACCGTCACACCGTCAACCTCTTGAACTAAATCAATGCGATCATTATTAATTTCAAAGTTCACGGTGCTCTTTAGCTGATGCATCGCCGCCATCGCTTGCGACTCCGTCGCATTCAAAGGACTTAACGTAAAAGCAAACTCACGTTGATAAGTGCTCCCTTGATCCTCAATCGTTGCCGTTAAGACAACCTCTTTCGCTGATTCAGTACTCAACGGACGATAGACATTTCCTAATAAATCAATGCCGCTTAAATCGCTCGATTGCCAGGATACTATGAAACCTTCACTCTCTTTTGGCAAGCCGAGATTGTTTAATCCTTGTACTTCACCTATGTCTATGGCATCAAATGCCGCCGCCACCGCTTCATTATCAATGTGATCTTCCTCTTCACCATTACGGCCACAGGCGACCAACAAAGCAATACTCACGATGACCAGGGATAGTTTTAACCACTTTTTCATTGTTTACCTCCGATTAGTTAGAATACAGCTATTATATCAAAATCCCTTGAAAATAAAAAGAAGCCAGCGTTAAAATTCATAAAAAAGCCACAAAAAAACCACCAATCATTGGTGGCTTTATGGGTTTAACGGTTATAAAATTCAACGATTAAGTTTTCTTTGATTTCCGCTAGAATTTCACTGCGTTCTGGTAAACGTGTGTACTTAAATTCCATCTTCGTATCATCAAACTCAACAAAACCTAAACGTTCAACCACAGCTTCTAAGCTATCCAAAATAATACCTAGCTTACGTGAACGTTCTTTTAAGGCAATGGTTTGTCCAGGCATAACGCGGTACGATGGAATATCGACTTTGCGTCCATCAACTAAGAAATGACCATGGCTTACAAGTTGACGTGCTTGACGACGGGTGCGTGCAAAGCCCGCACGGTAGACAAGATTATCAAGACGACTTTCTAACAAAAACAAGAAGTTTTCCCCTTGACGACCACTTAACTTTTTCGCTTCATTGAACGTTTTCTTAAACTGACGCTCGTTCACACCATAAGTAAAGCGGACTTTTTGTTTTTCTTGAAGTTGTAACCCATATTCACTGATCTTACCACGACGTTGTCCATGTTGCCCAGGAGAATAAGGTCTTTTACCTAATTCCTTTCCTGTTTCTAACGTCGAATATTTTAAACGACGCGAGATTTTCCATGCTGGTCCAGTATAACGTGACATAATGTATTCCTCCTTTTCAGTTTATTGCACGAAAAGCGAGTCATAATCTTTTTAAGGACAGAATAATTTAACGCAGTTCATCTCGTCAGCAGAGACTACTATGCAACCATAGGAAGGATTATTCAGCGATCTTAAATCAATTATGTAGCTGCCTTTATTACACATGCGCAAGCATTATATAACAATTAATCAAGAATGTCAACTAAAGCTCTAACGACTTCTTCAAAAAGCTTTTGATCAGCTTTAGAAAACCGTTTTACCTTCGGCGAATCAACATCTAAAACACCGATTAAAACACCGTTTTTAATCATCGGTACCACGATTTCACTCAAACTATTCGCATCGCAAAAAATATGCCCTTCAAACGTGCGCACATCCTCAACAACAACGGTTTTTTGTTCGGCCGCACTCACCCCGCACACACCGCGTCCTAAAGTAATTCTCGTGCAGGCGGGTAACCCTTGAAAAGGACCTAAAGTGAGTTCCTTACCATCATATAAGTAAAAACCCACCCAATTAATCTCATCGACGAAATAATCAAGCAAAGCACTTAGATTAGCTAGATTACTAATCAGCGAATCCTCTTTAGTAATATAGTACGGTAAGACCTCGATTAAACGACGATAGTTTTCTTTACGGTCTAAAGATAGCTCAATGGCATTAAACATTCAATCACCCCCGTATGCTAATGATAAAATAATCACCAAAAAAAGGCAATGAATATGTTACAATAGAGCTGATTTGGAGTTGAGAAAATGAAAAATGTGTTTATTATTCGCTATGGTGATGTCACCTTAAAAGGCAAAAATAAAAAATCGTTTATCGATCGTTTAGTCGAACATATCAAGAAACGCTTGCACTCTTACCCTATTACTTATCATCATGCTCACAACCGTCTTTATTTAACGATTCAGCCTGGCGATTACACCGCCATCAAAAAAGACTTACAAACCGTTCCGGGGATTCATAGTTTTTCTTTAGCTCAACAAACTACACTAGAAGAAAACGCCATCCTTGCGGCCGCAAACGATGAAATTGCCAGCTATCCAAAACCACTCAGTTTTAAAGTTAAAACGAAACGTGCAGATAAAAACTTCCCGATCCCTTCGATGGTGTTTTCGCGGAAAATCGCCGGGCATCTCCTTATAAATCATCCTGACTTAACCGTCGATGTGCATCATCCTGACTGTCTCTTAGAAATTGAAATTCGCCCCGATAAAGCCTTAATCTTTTCCCGAAAAATCGCCGCCCTTGGAGGCTTTCCTAGCGGCACCCTTGGAAGAGGCTACCTCCTTTTATCCGGAGGAATCGACTCTCCTGTAGCGGGGTTCTTAGCGATGAAACAAGGGATTGAGATCGAAGCCTATCACTTTCATTCCACCCCTTTAACAAGCATTGAATCGGTGCAAAAAGTTATCGACATCAGCAAACAACTTGCGCGGTTTTCACCGAAACACCAGTTAACCCTTCATCTTATTTCCTTTACTGAAATGCATCAAGCCATTCTTAATACTGTCCCAGAACCGTACCATATTACCATTATGCGAAGAATGATGCTGCGCTTCTTAGAAACCGCAGCCGAACGAAACCATGTCCCGGGCATAATCACCGGTGAATCGGTGGGGCAAGTAGCGAGCCAAACCTTAGAGAGCATGAAAGTGATTAACGCTGTCACAAACCGGCCGATTCTTCGACCCCTCACCACCTATGATAAACAGCAAATCATCGAGCTAGCCCGCACTATTGATACGTATTCGATTGCGATTCGTCCTTTTGAGGACTGTTGCTCAATCTATGTACCGAAACACCCTACCACCGATCCACGGGTTTTTTATGCACTGCGCTATGAGCGACTCTTCGATTATCAATCATTGCTTAAGACGATGACTCAATCCATGCATACACTGATTATCAAACCAGAAAGTCAACTTGATTTACCCCGATTAGGATTCACCGTAGAAGAGGCATTAAAAGGAGGCAATCATGATTACCAGCGTGGACAATAAAACCATTAAAGAACTCGCCAAACTGCAGCAAAAGAAGTACCGCGATGAGACCAACAGCTATATGATTGAAGGGGCGCACTTAATTACCGAAGCCTTAAAAAACGGGGTCGTAAAAACGATTTACACAACGCTTCAAAACGCTGAGTTTCCCGATGCACAATTGCTCAGTCCTCATGTCATGAAAAAAATCACCGATACCAAACACACGCCACCGTATGCAGCCCATGTCAAAAAGCAGACAACCGCCACCGTGACAGAACGCGTGCTATGCTTAGAAAATATCCAAGATCCTGGTAATCTCGGGACCTTGCTTAGAAGTGCTCTAGCCTTTGGATTTACCACTGTTATCTTCGATCAATGCGTCGACCTCTATAACCCTAAAGTTCTCCGTTCTGCGCAAGGTGCTCATTTCCACTTACACTGTCATTTTATGTCGATAAGCGAGTTTCACCAAGCGCACCCCCATCGTTTAATCGCCACATCCTTAACAGGAAAACCCTTCGTACCCATGCCACTGCCCTATGCCCTTTTACTCGGCAACGAAGGCCAAGGCTTAACCCCGCAAACACTTGCCCTTGCCGACGCCAACATAACCATTCCGATTGAAACCATCGACTCCTTGAATGTTGCGGTGGCAGGAAGCATTATCATGTATACCCTAAAAACAACCATTTAAAGAGTTTTGACTTGCATTTTCGCTTTACCTATGCTATCATTTTAGTGCATATGAGTTAGAAGAGTGGGTCAACTCCCGCTCTTTTTCATGAAAAAGGAGGTCCTAATGAAATCATTAATCCAGCCTATACAAGCGATTGTTGAATCGCTAGGCTATGAGTTTTATGATCTTGTTTTTGAAACCCGTGAAGGGGATCAAGTCTTAAGTATACGCATTGACCATGAAAACGGCATTGACATCGACGACTGTGTCATCGTCTCTGAAAAACTCTCTGATTATTTAGATGAGACCGACCCCATCGAAACGGCGTACAGTCTTGAAGTAACAAGCGCCGGGGCCGAACGCGAACTAAGAAATCATAAAGACTACCAACGGGCTCTTGGCAAGGCCGTATACGTAGAAACGTTTGAACAAACCCTAGAAGGCACACTCACACATCTTACAGAAGCAACTCTCATCATCAAAGAAAAAAATAATAAAACCCACGAAGTCCTCATCGCGGATATCAAATCTATTCGCCGAGCCATCGAGTTTTAGGAGGTAACTATGAAAAGTAAAGATTTTTTTGCGGCACTTGATCAAGTCGCAGAAGTTCGTGGACTTGACAAAGCAAAAGTCCTTGAAATCGTTGAACGCGGCTTACTAAATGCCGTAAAAAAAGAAATTGAGTTTAACGAAAATGTTCGCATTGAGTTTAACACTGAAAAAGACACGATTCTTGTCTTTCAAGATTTTCTCGTTGTAAAAACCCCAGAAGAACCTACAGAAATCTCGCTTAAAGAAGCACGCCAAGAAAGAAAAACCGCAAAGATTGGTGACATTATTTCGCGTGAACTTAAAATCAAAGAGTTTGGCCGTATTGCCGCAACCAGCGTAAAACAAATTTTAACGCAAGGGCTTAAACAACTCGAAAGAGAAAAAATCTATGATTACTTCAAAGAACGAGAAAACGAAATGATTCAAGCTGAAATGGCCGCTTTAAACAAAGACTTTGTCACCTTGGATTTAGGGCAAAACCTAGAAACAAGTCTGCCCCGCAAAGAGCTTTTAAGAAGTGACGAAGTGCGGATTGGTGCCAAGCTTAAAGTATACGTCACCAAAGTCGAAATGACACCTAAAGGACCGAAAGTCTTCGTCTCTCGTAACGATAAAAACCTCGTCAAACGCCTAATCGAACAAGTCACGCCAGAAATTGTCGATGGCACTGTCGAAATTATGGGCTTAGCAAGGGATGCGGGCGATCGCAGTAAAGTCGCCGTATTCTCACACGATTCCAACGTTGATCCTGTGGGCTCTGTCGTAGGTTATAAAGGCTCTCGAATCACCGAAGTGCTTGAAGCGTTACAAGGCGAACGTGTTGATATCTACGAATGGTCGAAAGATCCTGTCGAACTGATTAAAAACGCATTAGAACCTGCAAAAATCATCGCGATTAACCCAAACAAAAAAGAAAAATCCGCGGTAGTTATCGTTAAAGACAAAGACTTCACAAGTGCCATCGGTTCAAAAGGTCAAAACGTCCGTTTAGCTGCGCAATCGAGTGGTTGGAAAATCGATATTAAAAGTATTAGCGATGCGAAAGAAATGGGTATAAACTATCGGAGACTTGACACAGCCGATGAGCAAAGTTAAAAAAATACCGTTAAGAAAGTGTGTTGTGACCCAAGAACGACACCCTAAAAAAGAACTCATTCGCATTGTTAAAAACCAAGACGGGGATGTATTTATTGATCCCACAGGGAAACAAAATGGCCGTGGGGCCTACCTGCAAAAATCCATCGCTGTTGTAAAGAAAGCCAAACAAACACAACGTCTGGCAAAACACCTAGAAGCCACGATTCCTGATAGCCTTTATGATGACTTAATCCGGATGTTAGAAGATGGCGAAATCTAAAGCACTATCCTTATTAGGACTCGCAAAACGGGCCCATCAGCTTATCGATGGTGAAGAACGTGTTCTAAAGGCATGCAAAACAAAAACGATTAAACTGATTGTTTTAGCCAGTGATGCTGGCGAAAATATCACAAAGAAAATGAAGCAAAAAGCGCATTTTTACACGATTCCGCTCATCGATGACTTTACCAAAACAGAAATTACCCAAGCGATCGGTCAATTAAGAACCGTCGTTGCCATCACCGATAGCGGATTTGCTAGAGCGATACATAACGCATTAAACCCATAAAGAAAGAGGTGATTTTGATGGCTGAAAAGCGTCAAAAAAACATCAAAAAGAAACGATCAAACACACCAAGACCTCAACATCAACCTAAAAAAGTAGAAAAACCGACAGGACCGATCATTTACAAAAAGGATATGACAGTGAATGACCTCTCAGAAGCCTTGAAAAGACCGGTCAGTGAAGTGATAAAAAAAGCCATGATGCTTGGCATTATGGCAACCCAAAACCAATCTTTAGAACGGGAAACCGTTGAACTGATTGCTATGGAATACGATTTAGAAATCGAAGACGAAGTCGTCACCGATTTAACCCGTTTTGAAGAAATCATCGTCACCGATGAAGCAGCCGACTTAAAACCTAGACCCGCTGTCGTCACCATCATGGGTCACGTTGATCATGGGAAAACCACGTTGCTTGATACGATTCGTTCAGCTCGCGTGACTGCAGGTGAAGCCGGGGGTATTACCCAACACATCGGGGCTTATCAGTATAAAGATCAAGGCAAAACCATTACCTTTATTGACACCCCTGGCCATGCTGCATTCACCGACATGCGTGCCCGCGGTGCGCAAGTGACCGACATCATCATATTAGTTGTCGCTGCCGATGATGGGGTTATGCCGCAAACCAAAGAAGCCATTGATCACGCCAAAGCTGCCAACTCACCGATTATCGTTGCGGTCAATAAAATGGACCGCCCGGGTGCCAACCCTGATCGGGTTAAACAAGAACTTACAGAGTTCAATCTCGTCAGTGAAGACTGGGGAGGTAGTACTATCTTTGTCGAAATCTCAGCTTTAAAAAATCAAGGCATTGACACCTTATTAGAAATGATTCATCTCGTCGCTGAAATTGAAGACTTTAAAGCCAACCCCAACCGCTCTGCCTCAGGAACCGTTATCGAAGCGAAACTCGACAAAAGTCGCGGTCCTGTCGCAACCTTACTCGTTCAAAACGGCACCTTAAAAACTGGCGATATTCTTGTTGTTGGCGATACCCACGGTCGAGTCCGAGCCATGACCGATGATCTCGGACAGCGCATGGATGAAGCGCCGCCTAGCACACCGGTTGAAGTTATCGGCTTAAGCGACGTTCCCCAAGCCGGCGATCCATTCCGTGTCTTTACCGAAGAACGTGAAGCTCGGCAAGTTTCTGAACAACGTGCCCACCGTACGTGGAAAGAAGAACACGGTGTTTCAAAAGCGATGACGCTTGATCAAATGTTTGCAAACGCGTCAGATAGCGATCAAAAACATTTAAACATTATTGTTAAAGGCGATACTCACGGTTCCATTGAAGCCCTAAAAGGCGCCTTAGAAAACATTAAAGTCAACGGCGCAAAAATCGAAGTCATTCGCGCTTCGGTTGGGACCATTAGTGAAACGGACGTTACCTTAGCCGCCGCTTCCGGTGCCGTCATTATTGGCTTCAATGTGCGTCCGAGTAGTGCTGTTAGAGAAACCGCCAATGAAAAAGGCGTCGATATTCGTCTTTACAACATTATCTATAAAATCATTGAAGACATTGAACTCGCGATGAAGGGGCTCCTTGATCCAGAGTTTAAAGAAGTCGTTACCGGTCAAGCCGAAGTGCGGGATACGTTTAAAATTTCCCGCGTAGGAACCATTGCCGGCTGTTACGTGACAGACGGGTTTATTAAACGCGATGCCCTCGTTCGTGTTTTACGTGACGGCGTGGTCATCTATGAAGGTGAGCTCGCAAGCTTGAAGCGTTTTAAAGACGACGTCAAAGAAGTTCGACAAGGCTTTGAGTGCGGCATGATGATTGAGAAATTTAACGATATTAAAGTCGGTGACACCATCGAAGCATCGACCATGGAGGAGGTAGAACGTAAATGAGTAAACATGCACGCCTAGAGAATACGATTATCCGTTCCTTAACAGAAATCTTACGAAAAGAAGTTAAAGACCCTGCAATCGGCTTTACCACCGTAACCGCCGTTAAACTCACCAACGACTTATCTTATCTGACTATCTATTACACAAACTTAGAAGAAGATAAACTCGAAAACACCGCAAAAGCATTAGAACGTTCCAAAGCATTTATTCGCACCACCCTTGGAAAACGGGTGCAGATGCGCAAACTCCCAGAACTAATCTTTAAATACGACGGCTCCTTAGCCTATGGTAATAAAATCGAATCAGGTCTAAAAAAAGTCATCAAAGACGAAGAATAACAAACGGCATAATTTGCCGTTTTTTTCGTCTTGGCTATGCTATAATAAGACTAGCGAAAGGAGGATGAACGATGATTAAAGAAACCCTCGCCCTCGTACCCACAAGTCCGGGTTGTTATCAAATGATCGACGCCCATGGCAACATCATTTATGTCGGTAAAGCAAAAAACTTGAAAAACCGTTTAACCACCTATTTCACCGGTTCACATGACTATAAAACCACAAAAATGATCCAAAACATTGAGCGTTTTGAATACATTGTAACCCATACAGAAATTGAAGCATTAATTTTAGAAATCGATTTAATCAAAAAATATCAACCCCGTTACAACGTTCTCCTCACTGATGATAAAAGCTATCCCTATATCGAAATCACACAAGAGCGCCATCCAAAACTCATCGTTACACGCACATTAAATAAAACCAATAAACACTTATATGGGCCGTATCCAAACGTCAAAGCCGCCCGCGAAACCCTCAACCTACTCCATAAACTCTACCCGTTAAGAAAGTGCCACAAACTTCCGAAACAACCTTGTCTATATTACTACATAGATCAATGTCTCGCCCCGTGCATTCACAAAGTGACACCCCACGATTACCACAGCATTCAAAAAGCCATCCACGATTTCTTAAAAGGCAACACCACACCAATCATCAAACAACTTAAAGACAAAATGCTCGATGCGAGCGAAAAACTCGAGTTTGAGCGCGCACAGGAATATAAGATAACCATCGAAGCCATTCAAACAACAACGCAACAGCAATCAGTGACCCTCGATGATCTTAAAGACCGTGATTTAATCGCCATCATCAACGATGCCGAACACATTGCTCTTGAAACGTTCTTCATTCGAAACGGGAAAATTAGTGCCCACGATAAAAAAGTCTTTGCTTACTACCTCGATGCCGAAAGTCCAGTCTTAGAATACTGTATCCAGTTTTACCAAAACTATCCACTTCCTTCAGAAATCTTAACCAATCAACCCCACCTTTTAGACCCCTTAAAAACGCTCTTTCAGGTTGAACTAAAACATCCCCAACGTGGACCCAAACGCAAACTTCTCGAGCTTGCCTTGCTCAATGCGAAACAAAGTCTCTCAGAAGCCACACAAACATTAAAAAAACAAAGTGAAAAAACCTTTGGTGCCCTCGATGAACTCGCAGAACTTCTCGGCATTCCAACCCCTTACCATATTGAAGCGTTTGATAATTCCCACTTATTTGGGACATACCCAGTAAGCAGCTTGGTGGTTTTTAAAAATGCCATTCCTTCAAAAAAAGATTACCGCAAGTATAAACTCTCTACAAACACGCCACAATCGGGCGACACCGATCAGATGAAGGAAGTGTTATACCGGCGATATCAGCGTCTTCTATACGAAAACCAAAAAGCCCCAGACTTGATTTTAGTCGATGGCGGCATCCATCAACTCAACGCCGCTAAAGCCATCTTAAAAGAACTCAATCTAACGATTCCACTCGCAGGAATCGTCAAATCGGATAAACATAAAACCTCTCATCTTATCGACCAAACCGACAACGCCTTTCAACTCAATCCCCACTCTAAACTCTTTCATTTGCTCGCCCAAGTTCAAGAAGAAGCCCACCGCTTTGCCATCACATTTCATAAAGAACTGCGTCATAAAGGCATCTATTCCACCGTGCTTGATAGAATTCCAGGCGTCGGTGAAACTACGAAGAAAAAACTATTGCATCACTTTAAAACCATCGAGGCCATGAAAAAAGCCTCATATGATGATTTCAAAGCCTTAAAAATACCGAATCAAACGATTCTTAATATTCAAAAAACATTGCATAAAGGAGCCCCTGATGATGATTAAATACGGAACCATCGAGGCCATCGATGACTTTGAACGGACCCTAGTAATCAAAACCCGAAAACGCGCCAAAACACTCTACCTTCCCCGTAGTCTCTATAACCAGTTTAACGCTTTTTTCCAGGTCGGCAATACCCTCTTTTATACAACGCGCACCCCGCGTTCAAGCAAACACCTTTACCATGATAATGTTAAGGACGTTTTAAAAATCTTACAACCGGCTAAGCGTCGTCCTAAACTGCTTTACAGCCATCAATCAATCAAAGAACAAATGCAAGACTTCATCAATCAACTCGGCGCGAAAATGTACCTTGACATCGAGATGAGCATGCACCCTTACACCGTCGACAAAAGCTTTACCCAAGAAATTATCCAAGTCGGCTACATCTTAGTCGATGCCCAACACCAAATTATCGAAAAATACAAAGCCTTTGTCCAACCTAAACTTCACCAAACCTTGACAAAACGCACCTTAAAATTTCTTGATTTAACCCAAGAAGACATCGATCAAGGGGACACCTTTGAGACCTTTTACAGCCATTTTAAACACCAGTTAGAACATTACAACCCAGCGATTATCGTTTGGGGTAAAAATGATGAAATGGCGATTCATGACGCATTGAAAATCCACCAATTAACGCCGCTAACCAACTCATTACGTTTTGTGAACCTATTAAAACTCCACAAAACCTATTATCATTTAAAAGACGACTTAGGTTTATTGAACGCGTTTAAACTATACGGCGGCCAATCCGATAAACAACGGCACGATGCACTCGATGACGCTAACATGACCAAAGTCATTTTTGAAAACTTTGCCCGTGTCGTCAACAAACAACAACCCCACCCCGATTTTAAAAAGTTTTAGTAAAACCTATTTGTAGTTTTACTAAAACTTTTTTTATTTGATATTGAAATAGCGGTAAAAACATAGTAAAATTTTACTAAGGAGGTGAATCTTTTGACATTAAAAATGATTGCAAAGCATACCGGTGTCTCAATTAGTACCGTAAGTAGGGTTCTCAATCACGACACCACACTTAACGTTCATCCTCAGACGCGCACCGCGATCCTTGATTACGCGAAAAAAATAGGTTATCAAAAAAAACCGCAGAAAAAAAACCATCGATTAATCGGTGTCATTATATGGATCGAGCAAAGTGACGAACTAAAAGATCCCTATTTCATGGAAATTCGATATGGTATCGAGAAAGCGGCCGAAGCGACAAAAACGTTTATTATGACCGTATACAAAGATCAAAACCACTACCCAATCGATAAGTTAAAGGAAGTGGATGGACTAATTTGTATCGGTAAGTTCGATCCAGAAGAAATTGCCCAGTTTAGAAAAATTACCCCTGCCATCGTCTTTGTCGATAGCTCACCGAATGCCAATCACTACCCGTCGGTGATGATTGACTATGAACAGAGTACCCACCATGTTTTACGTTACATCATCGACAAAAACTATGCTTCCATCGGCTTTATCGGCGGCGTTGAGAACTTTGCCAGTGCTACCGATCAAGAAGAACTGCGTCATCACGCAGCAAAAACGATATTACAACGCCATAAAAAGTACCAGGAAGAGCACTTTCATATCGGTCAGTTCAGTGTTGAAAGTGGCTATCAAATGATGCTTAATGCGCTTAAAAAACCGTTGGCAAAAGCGTACTACTGTGCCAGCGATATGATCGCCTTTGGCGTCCTAAAAGCGCTTCACGAACACAACGTAAAAATTCCTCAAGATGTCGCCATTATTGGCTTTAACGACGTCGCACAAGCCGCCTACACTCACCCGACATTAACAACCTTAAAAGTGTATACAGAAAGCATGGGTGAAGAAGCGCTTAAAAGTTTGCTTGAGATCATTGACGATCCCAAGCGATTACCCATAAAAAAGATTATGCCGACAAAACTCATCGTTCGGCAATCCGCATAGGAGGATTAGGATGAAAAAAAACCTTAATACACTCCACCAAGAGATCTACAAAGTTAAACCAAAAGACCACTATTTTTCACCGGGTCGCATCAATCTAATTGGGGAACACACCGACTATGCCGGAGGCTATGTCCTACCCATCGCGTTATCCATCGGCATTTATGCCGCAGTATCGGTGCGTGATGACAAAGTCATCGCGGTGTATTCCGATGATTTTAAAGACCAAGGCATCCACGAAATCCACATAGAGACTTTAGAACCCCCAACAGGCAATGACTACATTGACTATATTCAAGGCCTATTGCATAAATTTAAACGTGAGCAATGTCCGTGTACACACGGCTTAAACATTACCCTCATGAGTGACTTGCCCAAAGCCTCGGGCGTGAGTTCAAGTGCCGCCCTACTCGTATTAATCGGCTACTTACTGAGAGATCAGTTTAATCTAGATCTTAGCCCCTTAAAACTCGCGCGGTACGCGCGCTTTGTTGAGAACCATTACTTAAATTTACATAGCGGAATCATGGACCCGTTTGTCATTGCACACGGCAAACAAGACCATGCCATCTACTTAAACTCTGAACGTATGACCTATGAGACCATTCCTTTTAAACTCACTGACCACACGTTAATATTGATGAACACAAATAAACCTCGCACACTTGTCGATTCCGATTATAACGATCGCGTATACACCGTCCAACAGGCCACCCGCATCTTTCAAAACTATCGCCCGATCGAAGCCCTATGTGACTTAAGTGTCAGCGATTTTCATCAATTAAAAGACCGCTTAGGCGATGCCAAAACGATCCAGAGAATAGAACATGTTATCTTTGAAAACGAGCGCACAAAACAAGCTAAAGAAGCCTTACTAGATCATGATTTCACCCTGTTTGGTGACTTCATGGTCCAATCGCACGAATCCTTGCGCTACCTTTATGAAGTCTCTTGCCCTGAACTCGATTATCTCGTCACAGAAAACCTTCGCCTTGGCGCTTTAGGCGCACGGATGACCGGAGCTGGCTTTGGTGGAACGATGATTGCTCTTTATCCAAACGAGCGCTTACCAAAGACATTTCAACCGCTTATTGATGGTTACCTAAAAGCCTTTAATCGTCGGCTTGAAATCTTTACCGCGACCGCGAGTGATGGGGTAAACAAACGTTGAAGGAGGTACCACTATGCATCCAGTTCACCAACTCATACAGTATGGGCTAAACCATAACTTGATTGAACCCATCGATTGTGACTACGTGTTTAATCAACTGTGTCAACTGTTAGAACTCACCGATCTCAAACCTTATCAGCCGATCAACGAACCGCAAAGTGATGACTTTGAGACCCTAGTTAAGCCGCTTTTAGATCACGCGGCCACCCTCGGTAAAATTACCCCTGACAC
>SKFS01000010.1 GCA_007117885.1 Candidatus Izemoplasma sp. | reverse complement strand
TTAATAACCCTACCTAATAAAACCGAAGTTATTTACGTGATCGCGGGGATTGAAAACACTCTCGATGTTGCTTGGACGCTTGGAATTGGTTTGGTTGGTTCGATGATAAGTGCTGGAATTGGCGCGATATTAGCCATCACCGTAACACTAAAACGACCATAAAAAAATGCAAGAAGCAGCTTCTTGCACTTTTTTTAATCCTCAGTTTTACGACTCTCGACCTCAACAACTTTTTCTTTAGAAAACAAAATCGCTGTCATCGGAATCATCAAAAAGACCAACCAACTATAGTGATATGCGTTGCCAAAGTGTCCCCAGATTACAAAAATCAAGACAGCAATAAATGGCGTGTAAGCGACAAACTCAATTGTTTCCTTTAAAATGAACTGCGAGTAAAGCAGCGCGAGTAAAGGCAATAGCAAAAATATCAACCACGTTGGATGCCATAGCTCGTGGGTTAACCCTAGATAAAGGTACACTGCTGTAAAAAGAAGGAGAAGTAGGCTGCTAATAATAAGTAATACGCGTGACTGTAAGCTACTGAAATCTGCCATAATCGTCAGCTGGCCACTCAAAATCCCGAAAACCGGAATCGGCACAAGTAAGAAGAACGCGTAAAAATGCGTGGGGTCATAGATTATGGTATACGCGATAAAAGCAGCCATCGATAACAACGTATAAAGTCCGGCTAAGCGTAATATCGCGGATCGACTTTGAAAAAAGCCGAAAGCAGGAATGATTAAAAACAGTGCCCACATCGGGTGCCATAACTGATAGTATGTCCCTAAAATCATAAATCCGACTAAGGCAATAAAAGGACTTAAAGCCGTGATTTTTTCTAAGGGATGACGAACTTCAATAGCAATCGCTATGACCGGTATAATCAAAAATGCCATCCAAGCAGGGTGCCAGGCATTGTGCGCAAAACCACTATAGAAGAAAATGATGATGGCGATAAAAGGACTGATTGCAATCAGTCGATTATCAGAAGAACTACGTGGTTTGGTTTCTTTGTAAATGGCTCTAGCGATGGATTTTGGGCTACCGAGTTTTTCAATAAAAACGATTTCCGTTTCACCGCCGGCAACGGCTTCATCAATCATCATGGCGTAATCATCGAGAATTTCGTGAACTTCATTCCCTTTAAAATCGCGATCTTCAAGGGCTTCTTTTAAATTTTTCATAAATACAGTTTTAGTCATTGGACTGTCCTCCTAATATACTTGAAACTTCAACTTGAAACGCTTGCCAATCGCGGTAGAGTTTTGTGTAATGCGATTGACCTTGTTCTGTAAGAATAAATACTTTTTTCGGTGCACCCATATCCCCTTGTTGTTTTTCATGGGATAAATACCCTTCTTTATCGAGTCGTCTCAGTAATGGATAAATGGTATTTTCATTCACCTCTAAGCGTTTGCTTATTTCGGTGAGTAAGTCATAGGCGGACACAGGTTTTTGACGGATCAGGTGGAGTAGAATTAAATCTAAAACCCCTTTTTTAAATTGTGCATTCATCGTTAACCTCCGACTTATTGTGTATAACAATATGTGCAATACACAATAAGTCTAACACAGCTATTTTTAAAAGACAACAGTTTTTTTATTTTTATTTTTACATAAACTTTGATAAACTCATAACTAAGGAGGTGTTAGATATGGGAATACTAAGTTGGCTTGTCTTTGGTGCGCTTGTAGGTTGGCTTGCCAGTCTTCTGATGCATTCACGGCGTCGTGGCTTAATTCGTAATATCATTATTGGTCTCATTGGGTCTTTTATTGGCGGTTGGCTCGCGTCACTATTGGGCCTTGGTTCTTTTGAACGATTTACTGTTGAAGGATTTCTCATTGCGATTGGTGGCGCAGTTATTTTTATTTGGTTTTTAAGAAAACTTTAAAAACGCTTTCAAGTATTCATTGCTTGCATTGGAAGAACAATCGTGCTAATCTATCCAAAACAAAGAACGGGTGGTTACGATGTTAAACCTAACTTTCAACCATTATTATTCCATCGTAAAATAAAAGGAGTGCAATAAGCAATCCTTTTTCAGCCGTGCGAAGGAAAGCCAAAAGAGAATTTTAGCCTATGGGATTTCCCGTAGGCTTTTTTTTATTCAAAATAAGGAGTGTGAAGACGATGATTGTTAAGATGAAACAACAAGCAACAAAGACGGATTACGATAAACTGGTTCAGGCCTTAAATCAACGAGGATATACGATTAAAGATGTCAGCAGCGAAACGGTAAAGATTTTTGGCGTTATCGGTGATACGGCTGCGCTCGATGTTAACGATGTTAAAGCATTTAATGGTGTGGAACAGGTTATTCGCATTCAAACACCGTTTAAACAAGCATCACGAACCTTTAAAGAAGATAACACGATCATCACATTACACAACGGTGTGACGATTGGCGGCGATGCATCGGTGATGATCGCCGGACCGTGCAGTGTTGAAAGTGCCGATCAGCTATCAATCATTGCTGAAAACCTATCGCGCAACGGGATTCGTGTTTTACGGGGTGGCGCGTATAAACCAAGAACGTCGCCTTATACCTTTCAAGGCTTAGGCGAAGAAGGGTTGCGTTTATTACGGGCGGTTGCCGATCGCTACAGGATGGCTGTGATTAGCGAAATTCCCAGTAGCGAGCAGCTTGATGTTTTTGAAAAGTATGTTGATATTATCCAGATCGGTGCGAGAAACATGCAAAACTTTCAACTTTTAAAAGCCTTAGGTCAATCGACGAAACCAATCATGTTAAAACGCGGTTTATCCGCGACCATTGAAGAATGGCTAATGAGTGCAGAGTACCTTCTTTCAAGTGGCAATCCGCAGGTTATTTTATGTGAACGCGGTATTAGAACGTTTGAAACGTATACCCGAAATACTCTTGATTTAAGTGCGGTTTTAGCGGTTAAAGAGTTATCTCACTTACCGGTTATTGTTGATCCTTCCCATGCTTCCGGACGTTGGTCGATGATCGAACCTCTTTCTAAAGCGGCATTATCTGTCGGTGCCGATGGCTTGATGGTTGAAGTTCATAATGATCCTGAAAACGCACTTTCTGATGGCGCTCAATCGTTAAAACTCCCACGTTTTGAGACGATGATACATCAGCTCAAAGATGTGGCTAAAACGATGGGAAGACCCTTAAAATGAAGGTTTATATAGTCGGACTCGGTTTGATTGGTGCTTCCTACGCCGAATCCCTTAACGATTTAGGGCACACAGTTTATGGCTTTGATCAAGATCCTGCGGTGGTTGATCAGGCACTAAAAGAAAAGCTTATTGAGACAAGTCATCCAGCGATGATTGGTGAGGTCGATTTAGTGATTATTGCCCTTTATCCAAAGGCGACGATTGAGTTTATCACAACCCATGCCCACCAGTTCAAAGTTGGCCAAATTATTACCGATGTAACGGGCATTAAAAAAGGTATCGTCACAGCCATTGAAGCCATGATGCCTAAGGGGGTTCACTACGTGTCGCACCACCCCATGGCTGGAAAAGAACACTCCGGCTATGCATTTAAAGATAAGGCACTCTTCTACGGTGCAAACGCGATTGTTATCAAAACGTGTAATACCGCTAAAACTGCCGCAAGTAAACTTAAGGAGTGCCTGCTATCGATGGGGTTTAAAAGCGTGACGGATGCCTCGATCGAAGAACACGATCAAAAAGTGGCATACACATCACAACTCCCTCACGCGTTAGCGATGGCGCTTGTGAATCTTGAAGACGATGCCACGATTCTTCGTTTCACCGGCAACTCCTTTCGTGATTTAACGCGGATCGCATTAATTAACGAAGTGCTATGGGGCGATGTCTTTATTGAAAACCGCCATATCCTTACCGATAAAATCGCTAGGCTCGTTGACGAACTAACTATGATCAAAACCTTGTTGGAACGAAGTGATAAAGAAGAACTATTAGGGTACATGCAAGCCGTAAAAAAGAAGAGGGATAGTTATGGCCGTCATTAGAACAAAAAACTATTCGATTATTCTCGCGAAAAATGCTTTTGCTGAAATTAAAGAGCATCTTAAAGGATTTTCAGGGAAGACCTTTCATCTGCTTATCGATGAAAATGTTTTTCGGCTTTATGAAGATACCATTAAGCGTGCGTTTAACGATCTTCCGCATGCCATCACACTCCTCCCTACGGGGGAAAACACCAAATCGTTTGCGGTGTTAGAAGCGACTTTGCAGCAATTGATTGATAAACAGATTAAACGCAATGATGGTATAATTGCTATAGGGGGTGGGGTTGTCGGCGATCTCGCTGGACTTGTTGCATCCCTTATCTACCGTGGCATCGATTATATTCAAGTTCCGACAACACTGCTTGCTATGGTCGATAGTTCGATCGGTGGGAAGACAGCAATTAATCTTCCACAAGGAAAAAACCTGATCGGTCATTTTTACGAACCGAAAAAAGTGATCATAGATCCTAACTTTTTAGCAACCTTAGAAGCTAAGGAGGTCTTAAGTGGACTTGCTGAAGTTTTAAAGGCCGCGTTGATCGGCGACGCAACCCTTTTTGAGAACCTTCGTTTAAACAAACCGATTGATGAAGACACGATTGAACGAGCGATAAGAGTGAAACTCGAGGTTGTCAAAAAAGATCCTTATGATACCCATTTACGCCACGTTCTGAACTTTGGTCATACTTACGGCCATGCCATCGAGCAGTTTTATCGCTACCGGATTCCCCATGGCGAAGCGGTGGCTTTAGGGATGATTCAAGCGTTAGAACTCGGGGTTAAATTAGC
>SKFS01000086.1 GCA_007117885.1 Candidatus Izemoplasma sp. | reverse complement strand
CTCAATCCTCCTACTTAAACTGCCGATTAAAGCGCAGATCATTCGTGTAAAAATGACGGATATCATCAATGCCATATTTAAGCATCGCAAGCCGTTCAACGCCAACCCCAAAAGCAAAGCCTTGATAGACTTCAGGATCGTAGCCACTCATTCTTAACACATTGTCATGCACCATCCCGGCGCCAAGAATTTCAATATACCCAGTGTGTTTACACATCGCGCATCCTTTACCATCACATTTAGAGCAGGTAACATCGACTTCGACACTGGGCTCAGTAAAAGGAAAATACGAGGGCCGCAAACGGATTTGGCGATCCTCACCAAACATCCGTCTCGCAATCGCCAGCAACGTTCCCTTTAAATCACTCATGCTCGTCGTTTCATCGACCACTAACCCTTCAATCTGCATAAACTGATGACTATGGGTAGCGTCGTCATCATCGCGACGATAGACTTTTCCAGGACAGATAATTTTCACCGGTTTTTGACCACCATACTCAAGCATCGTGCGCACTTGAACAGGCGATGTGTGCGTTCTTAATAACGTTTCTTCAGTAACATAAAAACTGTCTTGCATATCGCGAGCAGGATGATTTTTAGGAAGATTCAACATCTCGAAATTTCGTTCATCCGATTCAATTTCCGGTCCTTCCTTAATCAAATACCCCATGCCAATAAACAAATCTTCAATGTCATCGATAATCTGATTTAATAAATGTGTTGTACCTAAACGATAACTCGGTGCGGTCATCGTCACATCGATGGTTTCCTTTTCGAGTTTTTTGTTTAGTTTTAGCGTTTCAAGGGTTTTCCGGTGGTGCTCAATGTGCTTACTGAAACGCTGTTTTGCTTGATTAATGGTTTGACCAAATGTCGGTTTATCCTGATCAGGTAAATCCTTCATATGTCGCATCATCAGTGAAAGTTCCGCTTTTTTACCAAGGTACTTCGCTTTCAGGTCTTGCAATGCCTCAATTGTCTTAATCGAGTTAAGTTCTTCTTTTAGAGCTGCTTCAAGTTCTTTCAATGCTTTTTCAATATCCATAATCTCACTCCTCATAAAAAAACGCCCTTAATCAATAAGGACGAAATATTCCGCGGTACCACCTTAGTTCTAGTTTCCTAGCACTCTTCTCTTTAACGCAGAGCGGCGGATGCGATTAACATCACTCCTAAGCTGAAACGGTTTTTCAGACATAAGGCGTTTCACCAACCCGCCTCTCTCTAAAATGCCTTGATCAAACCGCATGGTCTTAATCAACGTGTTGCCTTCATTATAATGGACTCTTAGTAATATATCAAGTAAGATTCCTTAAAAAGCGAAATAATTACCATGGCTTTCGTTGCCAAAACAAGCGGAAGCCATCAACCCAACAAATGATGACGAAAACAATGAAAATAATGGGTGCATAAATGATGAGCGCTGGAAGAAAGGGTTGAAAGAGTAGTCCTATTAAATAAAAGAAGAGAAGATAAAAGAAAAAAACCGTCGTAATTGAAGCGCGTTTAGGGCGATCTAGTAAGTAGACATGAATACCAAACGGTGTGATAAACGCTAAAAGGATCGTAAGTTTTTGTTTTAAACGTGGATCACTTAAAAACGGTAAGGCTTTTAAGCGGAAGCCATCACCGTCTTTCGCTTTCGGGGACAGCAAGTAATAAAATGCTTCCGCGAACACGTAGGCAAAATATAGCGCATAGGCAAACTGGTAAAAGAGCACAAAAGGCCCCAGTGAGAAAAAAATCAAGAAACCAATGTGGCCGAAAAACTTAATCTGTCTTTTCAAATACAGTTCATGGATCCCGATAGGTAATAAAACCGCCAGCAAAAAGACCGTCACTCGGCGCTTGTTAGACATAGCAGTTTCACGATTTTCTCTTAGTTCTTTAAACAGTGTTTTTGCTTGAGACATGAGTTCACCAATCCTTATTGATTTAACTTTTAATCAAAGAAACCCTTAAAATAAGTTATCTTAAGGGTTTATCCAAACTACTCAGTAATCGCTAAAAATAACGCAATTTCCTCTTCAATCACACTGAGTGATTGATCCCAAAAAGCTTCACTTGATACATCGATATCGACAAGTTTAGCGACATCTTCAACTGACATTTGACCCGTTTTTTGCAGCAAGGTATCGATTTCTTCAGCAAACGCTTGCCCAGTTTCTTGGAACTTCGCGTAAAGCCCTTTTGCGAACAGCAGTCCAAACGCATAGGGGAAATTATAAAAACTCAAAGAACCGCTGTAATAATGGCCTTTGTTTACCCACATGTAAGGGTGTAAGTATTCAGCATCTAAGGCATCGCCATAAGCTTCTTTTTGGGCATTAATCATCACTTCATTAAACTTTTTCGGTGACAATGGCGTTTTTTCACGCATCGTAAAAATCGCTTCTTCAAAAATGTAGCGCGATAAAATATCAACGATGACTTGAGTGGTTCCCATCAGCGATTGTTCTAAGATGAAAAGTTGTTCTTCCCCTTCTGAATCGTTTAACGCCGCTTTTTTTACAATCGTTTCACAAAGTGTCGACGCCGTTTCAGCGACTGGCATTGTATAACTTGAGTTTAATATCGCTTCCTTAAAAATACGGTCACCATGATAGGCGTGCCCTAGTTCATGAGCTAACGTGATGACATTGGAAAACGACCCGTCAAAGTTCATCAAAATACGACTTTGCTTAATCGGATGGAGGTTGAAGCAAAAGGCCCCGCCGCGTTTTCCTGAGCGTGGGGTAAAATCAATCCATGATTGGTCGTAGGATCTTTGAGCTAAATTCGCTAAATCCTCACCAAATGTTTTGAAGTTTTTCACAACATAGGCAATCGCTTCTTCGGAAGTAAAGCTGCGTTCACTCGAACCCAGTGGTGCGAACAAGTCATACCAAGGCAAGCCGTTTTTATGGCCAAGCAGTTGTGCTTTACGCTTTAAGTACTGGCGAAACATCGGAAGATGTTTGCGCATCGATGCGATTAAGGCATCGAGAGTTGAACGTTTCATCCGCGAGTTATAGACGGCCTCATCAAGTGGACTTGAAAAGCCCCGTAAACGAGAAATCTCATTGACTTCACCTTTAACACCATTTAACGCAAAGGCCACCGATTGTTCAATCTTTTTATAGGCTTCTAGCTCAGCTTCATAGGCTTTTTTACGGACCGATGGGTCTTTACTATGCGCACGATTTCGAATGTCTGATAAGGTCACAACCTGTCCTTCAAACTCAACCTCTAGTAAACTGGTTAATAGACTTTGTAGTCTTGACCAAGCCGTTGAGCCTGTTTGAGTGAGCTTAGAAATGAGCGTTTCTTCCGCATCGCTTAAAACGTACTTTGCCCGATCCTTAATGCTTTCTAGGTGGTAGGCATAAGGTTTAAGGTCGTCGCTTGATTCAATGATTGATTGAAGATTGTCAATCGTCGGAACCCATTTAGAGACGCTTGTTTGAAATGCGGTGGTTTCTGAAGACATCTTTTGCAAGGTATTCATCCACCCATTTGCTTCTTCATCCTGAGCATTGGTTGAGAGCCGTAAACTAGTGTATGCAAAGGTACGTAAAAAAGTCGTTCTAAGGGCTGTTGCTAAATCGATATAGCGTTTAAGGAAAAGACGTGGATCGCTGTCTACCGTTACCTCTTCAGTAAATTTCTTCGTTTCTTTAATAAGGTCTTCAAGGGTCGCCATCGCTGTCGTAAATTCTGTTGATTCATAACTCGTAAATAGATCATCTAATTGCCATTTTTCCATGATTTCCTCCTTTTATACACTTCATAGTGTACCATAGAACCGTCACTCGTGAACATGAAAAACGAGGAAATCTTTATCCTCTACTTTCATTTATGGTAAAGATTGAGTACAATGAGTTTGAGGTGAAATCATGGAACTTTTTGTATATACTGTGCTCTATGCATTTGTCGGTTGGCTCATTGAGGTTTCTTTTTATGTGTATAAAACTAAATCTTTCGTCAATCGGGGGTTTTTACATGGTCCTTTTGTACCCATATATGGGCTTAGCTTAGTTTCACTTCATCTTCTATTGAGTTTTCTTTTTGCATCGTTCACACCCGTTTCATGGGGCATCTTATTCAGTGTCTTCCTTTTAATTATCGTTATTGGTACGCTTTTAGAACTCATCGGCGGGATCGTCCTCTTTAATCTCTTTGAAACACGGTGGTGGGATTATTCCGCTGAACCACTCAACTATAAAGGCTATATCTGCCTTCCGTTTTCGCTTATTTGGGGGGTCTTAGGGACAGGTGGTTTTTTCCTTATCCATGTGCCTTTTGTCATCCCTTTTGTCGAAGGACTCTCACAAAGAACCTTAGTTTTTTTTACCGTGAGCATGGGTGGTATTTTACTGATTGACTTGGTCTTTACTGTTCACTCTTTATGGAACTTCAGAAAGCTTATTAGTGAGTTTTCTAATTATGCTACACGCCTCCAACAAACTACCCAAAAACTTCGTTATAGGCTGCCAAAACCTTTTTCTCAAGCGCTTGATATGATTAAACATAATGATCGTTTAAACGCGATTTATCAACGCTTTGATCGCGCTAAAGATACCCTCACCGAGATTAAAGATAAAGCGTTAATCAACCACTACTCTCGTTTGGATAAAACCTTAAAAATGATTCATTCCAATCGTTTATATAAAGCTTTTCCTAACTTAAAAGTCTTTAAACGCAAGAAGGAGCATCACGATGAATGATTATGATAAATTTTTTACGGTTGCAGAAACGATTTTAACGCATCCTAAGTTTATCGAACAACGTCAGTTTCACCATCATACGTCAACCCTTTTTGAACACGCGGTGCATGTTGCTTATGTTTCCTACCGGGTATCGAAAAAACTGAAAATGGATGAAAAAACGATTGTTCGTGGTGCCTTGCTTCATGATTTCTTTTTGTACGATTGGCACATCGAAGGGAAAAGAATTAGAAAAAGAGGATTTAAAAAGCACGGTTTCACCCATGCAAAAACTGCCTATGAAAATGCCATGAAGCATTTCGATCTTAATGCTATCGAAAAAGATATTATTTTGAAACATATGTTTCCCTTAAACGTAAAGCCGCCACGGTATAAAGAGAGCTGGCTTGTCAACCTCGTCGATTCTTATGTAACGTTTAAAGAGTATTTTAAAAAACACCCAACGTCCTTATATCGCTATATTGAAACACGGATTGAAGCACAAAAAAAGTCGTAAAACGACTTTTTTTATCGACGTGAACGTAAAATAGCAATTAAGCGGAGCAGTTCGATATATAACCACACTAGTGTTACGAGTAAGCCTAAACTCAACATCCATTCCGTTCGCTTGTCAGCGCCTGCTTCAACCATCACTTTAATGTTGTCGAAGTCGACCATAAGATATAGTGAGGCAACGATTACGCTGATGAGTACAATCACAAAGATGAATCCCATCATCTGTCCGTAGTTAAAAACACCGATTAAAGAGAAGATGATAAGAAAAATACTCGTGAATAATAGTCCTAATAAAGCCGTAAATAACACTCTTCTTAACGCATCCGTCACACGGAATAAACCACTGCTGTATAACACTAACATCGCCGTAAAGACTCCTACGGTCGCAAGCATGGCTGTCGCGACTATTCCATCACCAAACGCAATCTCGTAGATGCCGGAGATTACGCCGAGGAATAAGCCTTGTGCTAAAGCATAAAGTGTTGAAAAAAACCACGATAATCGTAAACTTCGCATGCCTATAATTACACTGATTAAGGCAATAATAGGGGCGGCGATAACTAAGCCAATACCAAAACCAGGCACGGTACTTTGTGTCAACAACTGACTGTAGCTAAACATCCCAACTATCATCATTGTAAAGAGAAGGAAGCCACTTTTTAAAACAACGCCAGTATAGCTTGCTTGTTCCGCACTGGCATAAGCTGTTTGTTTACGCATTCCTCTTAATACGGGGTTTGCACTTCGATAACGCATCAAATCACTCCTTTTGTTTATCACTTATATTATAGTTATTTTAAATCAAAAGTCAAAGAGATTAATCTGTCCTGTTTCAGGGAGTTCGCCAAACGCACCAAGCGCTTCTAAACGATTGAAAAGTGTCGTTGATAAGCTGGTTCTTGCTTTAATGTCTTCACGTGAACTAAATGCCTTCTCATTGCGCGCATCAACGATCGTTTTCGCGACTTTCCCACCCAGTCCATCAAGGGCCACAAAAGGAAGCCGTAAGGATTGATTGTTTTTGCAAACTACAAAATCTGTCGCTTCGGATTGGACGATATCAATCGGTTCAAACTGATAACCCCGTTTAATCATCTCTAAAGCGACTTCTAAAACGGTGTAAAGACGTCTATCAACATCGCTGGCTTTATTGCCAAGCTCATCGATTTCACGTAGACGGTTCTCAATGGTGTATTCGCCGCCTTGCATGGCAATAAGATCAAAGTGTGTTGCCCGTTTAGAGAAATAAGCTGAGTAGAAATAGATCGGGCGGTATAGTTTAAACCAAGCAATTCTTAGCGCCATCATTACATAGGCTGTCGCATGGGCTTTGGGGAACATATACTTAATTTGACCGGCGCTCCAAATATACCATTCTGGAATCGCGTGTTCACGCATAATCATCTTATACCCTTCCCATTGATCAGGGTTTTTTTCGGCTTTTCCACGACGAATAAACTCAGAGATTTCAAAGGCGATCTCACTTTTTAAGCCATTTGATATTAAGTAAACCATAATATCATCACGGCAGCCAATAACATCTTTAAAAGGAATTTTCCCATACTTGGCATTTTTACCGGTCACTAAGGTTTCCGCATTGTTTAACCAAACGTCGGTCCCGTGGGATAACCCAGAAATCTTGACAATATCCGCAAAGCTTTTAGGCCGTGAATCTTTTAACATCCCTCGCACAAAAGATGTTCCCATCTCAGGAATGCCATAACTGGCAACCTCGCTGCGTATATCGTTTGGTTTTAAACCGATAATTTCTGTGCCACTGAGTAGCTTATACACTTTGGGGTCATCCAATGGAATGTCCACCGCATCTTTGAAGGGGAAATTGATCGGATCGGCTTTGACAAAATCCATTAAGTAACGAATCATGGTTGGGTCATCATGACCTAAAACATCGAGCTTGAAAAGATTATCTTCAAACGCATGATAATCAAAATGCGTTGTGCGCCACAACGAATCTACGGCATCGGCAGGATATTGCACCGGGGTAACGTCATAGATTTCTTTATAATCAGGAACCACAACAATACCGCCGGGGTGTTGCCCTGTTGAACGTTTGACACCGGCAATGACTTTAGCTCTACGCTCAATTTCAGCTTTTCGTAAGGTAAGGTTTTTCTTTTCGATATAGCCTTTAACATACCCAAACGCCGTTTTATCCGCAACCGTCGATATCGTTCCAGCTCTAAACGTCCGCTCTTGGCCAAACAAATCACGAATGTATTCATGGACAATCGGTTGATAATCACCGGAGAAGTTAAGGTCGATATCCGGAACTTTATCGCCTTTAAACCCTAAGAACGTTTCAAAAGGAATATCATGGCCCTCTTTTTTTAATGGGTAGTGACAGCTCGGACACGATCTTTGAGGTAAATCGAAACCGCTTGAAACGCGCTCTAAATCTTCTTGAAGTAACTTTTCGTGTTCGTGAATGCCATATTTTTCTTTTTCAATCGGTGACATTTTAAAGCTGGTAAAATGGCATTTCTTACAAACGTAATGGGGCGGCAAAGGATTGACTTCAGTAATCGCCATTAATGTTGCGACTAAACTCGAACCAACACTCCCGCGTGAACCAACTAAATACCCTTCATCGAGAGATTTTTTTACGAGGAGATGGGAAATATAATAAACGGTCGAAAACTTGTTTTCGGTAATACTTTTGAGTTCTTTTTTCAAACGGTCCTCAACAAGTTCTGGCAGAGGATTTCCGTATATACGGTGGGCTTCATCATAAACCATTTTAATCATTTTTCGTTCAACACTCGGAATGCCTTGACGCGCTAAGAAGTCATCGGTTGGCGCATAGAGTTCTGGTTTAAACGGCTGAACAACCTCAATACTTCTTGCGATTTTTAAAGGGTTTTCTACAACAATCGTGTCAAGCGTTGCTTCATCAAAGAGGCCGTGTTTACGAAAGGCTTCTTTCATTTCTTCGGTTGTTCTAAAGTATTGTTTAGGTATCTTCTCTACGTGACTTAACGCATGAAGACCCCCTCCAACAACTGGGGTTTGAATATAAATATCGCGGTACTTATAGGCGTGTTCTTCAATATGATGGACATCGCCGGTGGCAACGACAGGAAGTGAGAATTCTTTTGCTACCGCAACAATCCGCTCAATAGCAGCAATAATGTTTTCTTTTCCGCGCGCTTCTTTTTCAACGAGATGGAGGTAGTCATCCACTGGCTGTATCTCAATATAATCATAGTACTGTGCTTTTTTCCTTAAATTATCTAAGGAGCCGTTTAAGGCCGTTTCAAAAAAAAGCGTATGCATACAACCACTGCCAAGTAGTAAGCCTTCCCGGTATTTGTCAAGCACTTTTTTAGGAATCACAGGTTCTTTAAAATAGTATTCAGTGTTGGCTAAAGAGACAAGTTTATAAAGATTTTTTAAGCCTACTTCATTTTTAACTAAGACTGTAATTTCACTCGTAATCGTGTTCGCATACGGGTTAAGATCTTGTCTTAGCTCTGAGATGTTCAGTAAGTCTTGATAGGATTTTAAGCCTAAGCGACTTAAATCCGTTAACATATGCATAAAGATATCGGCCGTAGCTCGGGTATCGTATTCTGCGCGGTGATGACGTTGTAGTTCGACTTTAAAATGTTTAGCGACGGCTTTTAAGTTAAAACGTTTTAACTCCGGATACAATTGACGGGCGATTTGTAAGGTATCAATGGTTGGATAAAGACGATCATACAAGCCAAGGTTTCTAAGGTTCTCATAAATATGGCCCATGTCAAAACGGGCGTTATGGGCCACCATAATCGTCCCTTCAAAAAACGCTTTGAACTTTGGGAGTACACGGTCAATGGTGTCCGCACTTGAAACATCGCTTTGCTTAATTCCTGTGAGTCGTTTTGTAAAGTCGGATAAGTTTTCTTGAGGATTCACGAAAGCATTAAAACTTTCGGTAATTTGGTGATCTTTGATTTTTACAGCACTAATTTCAATGATTTTACCGGTATGGACAGAAAGCGACGTCGTTTCAATATCAAAAACGGTATAAACAGCATCTTTCAAGCTTCCTTCATAAGAATTCCAGGCGAGTCGGACGTCATCCTCATCAACGAAGTTAAGCTCGACGCCATAAATTGGTTTTATTGGTTTGTTTTTGGTCGCTTTATAAAAATCTGGAAAGGCTTGAACCGTATTGTGATCGGTCAAGGCGATCGCTTCATGTTTAAAACGTAAAGCGGTGTTCACACTATCGCTAATCGAATCAATGCCATCAAGCGTTGACATTTTAGAATGTAAATGCAGTTCAACACGGCGTTCCTTAGCCTCATCGTTACGGTATTCTTGATCGATCACAGCGTCGGTGCGTTCAATGATTAATGCCGTTAAGACAACCTCATCCACAAACTGATCGTACTGAGCGGTCCCTTGAACTTTCATTAACATCGAAGGGGTTGTCTGCCGCAAAAACAAAGCTTCCTCATTGTCTTTTACGAACTTTTTAACGTAGATGGAATCTTCTTGATTACTCAAGACAAATGTAAACAGTGTTGTGCGTTGATTAAGCTTGCGTTCTTCACTATTAATCACAATGCCTTCAACGGTAAAATCCGCTTTATGATGCATTGACTTATACTCGGTAAGGGCGTCTTCTGTGACGGGAATATCCTCAATTTTATGGCTGATTTTCTTAACTTTTCTTTCTTTATATGAGACAAAGCGTTTTCGATCTACCTTTGGTTGATGTTCCCGCTCTGCGACCAGCATTTCTTCTTCATCGAGTTGTTCGATGCGTTCAGTAATCGAGGGCGTTTCATTACAAAAGCGGACTTTCGGGGTGATCTCAAAACCAATAAGGTGTAAGTGTTTCTTAATATCATAAAGCATGCTTTCTACAAATAGCGCATCTTTAGGACAAACAATATTTAATACATCGTTTTGAATATCCACGGCGAAATCTTTCACGCTATTAAAACGCGGGTGCGCTTTAACTAAACGGTCAATGACGTGGTTATAGTACGCTTCGATTGTTTGGTAATCGATAGTTTCATACTCGACTTGGTATTTTACACTTGCACAGGCTGTAACACGCGAAGGAATGGCGAGTAAGCGTTCTTCAAAACGTTTAAAAACCTCTATTTCTAAAGGTTTATTTAACTCTATATTAAAAAACCATTCCTGACTGCGTTCATCGACAAGGAGTTCGATCAATTTGCCTTCAATGGTTTCCGCTTCATTATCAAGTTCTAAAAATGTCAATAATTTCCTAAAATTATTCTTCATAATGTCACTCCGTTTTCGCTATTCATTATAGCATAGTTTAATCATAAAGAGACAAAAAAAAGTAGACATGTCTACTAATTTTCTTCGAACTCAATATCGATTTTATTTTCCGCGATTTCTTCAAGTGCGATGCCAACGGGTTTCTCGCATTTTGAGTCAATCACTGAATCATCTCTTTCTTTGACGATTTTCGCTCTAAACGCTGCGGTGTAAGCAAGCTTATATTTAGAGTCAATGGTTTTTAGTAAGTTGTCAATCGAGGGATAACGTAATCCTTCTTTGTTTTTACTCATTGTTTATTAACCTCCAATAACTGATTGTATTTATGAATCGAGCGTTCTGTTTTTGCATGTTCTGCACGGATGATCGCTAAAATCCGATCAGCCGCGTTGGTCACTTCATCGTTGACCACAATATAATCGTACTTATGGGCTAAAGGAAACTCGCGCTCCGCTTTATCCATCCGTTTTTGAATCATATCGTTTGTTTCTGTGCCACGTCTTAATAAGCGACGATATAAGCTCTCTTTATTCGGGGGAGCGATAAAAACAAAGACCCCGTCACTCATTTTCTCGCGCACTTGTAAAGCCCCTTGGACTTCGATTTCAAGAACAACTTCTTTTCCTTGATTAAGTTGATCTTCAATCTTATCTCTCGGTGTGCCATAATAATGACCCACAAACTGAGCCCATTCTAAAAACGCATCATCCTTGATCCGTTTTTCGAACTCTTCACGCGTGACAAAGTAATAATCAACACCCTCGACTTCGCCTTCTCGAGGCGGTCGCGTGGTCATTGAAATAGAGTAGACTAAATCGTGACCTTCAAGCTCAAAAAGTGCCTTTCGAACCGTCCCTTTTCCGACGCCAGAGGGACCGCTAATAACAACGAGTAAACCGCGTTCATTAAGCTTCATGCTTATGCCCCTCCTTATGAGCTTATTATTTTATATGATAACACTTTTAGCGGGTTTTTGTAAGCTAAATAGTAAAAATTGTAAGAATTTTCATCGAACCTTAGGAAATCGATTAAACATGCTATAATAAGGGGGGTGATTACAATGAGCTTTGATGGTCTTATTTTACGCAACGTCTGTGAGGATTTAAATGCAACCATCCTTCATCACAGAATAACAAAAATCTATCAGTTATCGCACTACGATTTACTCATTCAAGTGCGCAAGTCAAAAACACAAACTGTACTGATGAGTACTTCTCCACAGTACACGCGGATTCATCGAACGGTTAATCGTTATGAAACCCCAGACCATCCCCCGATGTTCTGCATGTTTTTGCGTAAATATCTCGAAGGGGGTTTAATAACCTCAATCACTCAAAAGGGCAATGACCGTATTCTCACGATAACCCTCAAAACGACCAATGAACTCGGCGATCCAACCCATCGTCACTTAATTTTTGAAGCCTTAGGGAAAGATGCCAATATTATCGTTACCGATGAGGCGTATAAAATTCTCGATGCCTTAAATCATACCGGACCCTTTGATGGTCAAAAACGCACGATCACATCAAGTGCGGTTTACACTTATCCTGAAGATCAACGGATCAATCCTTACGATGACGCTAAAGTGAACGCTTTTTTTGCGGCGAAAACGCCGGCCACCATCGACGATTTTATTCAGCACTTCTCGGGGATTTCACCGTTGTTTGTGAAGGAATTTTTGCATCGAAACTCGGTGAAGAATGAGCCGCTTTCTGTCTTTAAAACGATGGTTCATGAAAAAAACTTTTCCATCGTTGAAAGCAAACGGACACTTTACAGTCACTTAGAACTCACGCATCTTAACGCTCCTTCTCAGTCGTATGCTACTATTCAAGCATTGCTCGATGCTTACTTTTATGAGCGTGACCTTGCCGATAAACGCAAACAAAAAGCGAAGGATATTTTACAGTTTGTAAAGCGTCAGATTGAAAAACTAAAAAACAAACGCGAGAACTTACGGAAAGATCTGACGAATGCACACGATCATTTACGCTACCAACACTACGGTGAGTTGCTTCTAGCCTACCAACATACCTTTCAAAAAGGCGATCGCCACGTGACGGTATTAAACTATTATACCGATGTAGAGCTAACCATTCCGCTCGATAGTAAAAAGACACCGATTCAAAATAGTACTGCTTACTTTAAAAAAGCAAAAAAACTTAAAACGAGTGTGCGTTACATCGAACGGGAACAGCGGAAAGCGAACGATGAACTGGCTTACTTTCAGTTGCTTGAAAGTCAAATTGATTTTGCCAGTTTAGGCGATTTAGAAGACATCCGTGAAGAGCTTGAAAATGCCGGATATTTACGAAAACGGCCGCAAAAAAAACGGTTGAAACCATCGTCGTATGCGATCTATGAAGATGCCCTTGGGCAGCGAATTATGGTCGGAAAAAACAACCGTCAAAATGCGCAAATTACGCATCGCGATGCCAAGCATTATCACATCTGGTTTCATGTCCAAAACAGTCCAGGGTCGCATGTGGTGGTTGAGAGTGGCTTTCCTTTAGAAGAAACCACGGTAAGAACGTGTGCTCAGCTTGCAGCGTATTACTCTAAAATGCGCTATGCCTCAAGTGTTCCTGTCGATTACACTGAAGTGAAAAACATTAAAAAGATTCCTGGAAAAAAAGAGTGTTTTGTTCGCTATGAGCAACAAAAGACGATCTATATCGATCCCGATGAAGCGTTTATTAAGAAAATTAAAGTTATTCGATAATATTTTAATGTTTATCGATAAATATATATTGACATTCATAAAATAATACGATACAATAGGCCTATCAAATAGGAGGTCTATACCAATGAACAACTTTAATTCTGTGCGTTTTAACCGGGTCATTAAAATAACCGATGTAGTGATCAAAGTCTTTAAAATTTTCTTTATGGTACTGTTTGCACTGACTGTGCTGGCGATTGCCATTATTGCCTTGATGCCTAGCGATCTTTTTGTGGTCGGTGGGGAAGGCATTCGAATCGGCATTAGTTTACACCCTGTCATCATTGACTCAAGTGAGCTTGTGATTACTGAGAGTCTTAAGCCGCTCATACTTAGTGCTTTGTTTTTAGGACTGATGTACTTACCCTTTACGTATTTAGTCTTTCGCCTTATTGGACTCGTCATTCAGAAAACAAAAGAGAAAGTGCCTTTCGATTCAATGGCGATTACCCATCTTTTTAAACTTAGCTATGTGTTTTTAGTGGGGGGATTGGTGCTCCCATTGATCAATCTTATTGCCTTAGCGGTCATCCGCAGTAATTATGCAGGGATTAACTTCTCTCTTGAGTACTCGCCACACATGAACATGATATTTACCGGTGTCCTCGTTTACATTTTAGCGAATATCTTTGAGTATGGTGGCTACTTACAATCCGAAGTCGATGCGACGGTTTAACGATGATTATTGTTCGTTTAGATCGTGTTTTAGCCGATCGGAAAATGTCCCTAAGTGAGTTGAGTGAAAAGATTGATATAAGCATTGTGAATCTTTCGAATCTTAAAACCGGTAAAGTTAAAGCCATTCGCTTTTCTACCTTAGAAGCCATCTGTGAAGTTTTATCTTGTCAACCTGGTGAAATCCTTGAATTTGAAAAAGAAAATGAGACGTAAAAGTCTCATTTTTTTGTACGGATGATGTCATGCATGTAGTCAATAAACGCGTCTAATGGTAAGGTCACTTGATCTTTTTCACCGTATTTTCGGTAGGTTACAGTTTTATTTGTAACTTCTTGATCGCCCACAACGAGCTGATAAGGTACTTTTTGTGTTTGGGCTTCACGAATTTTGTAGCCGAGCTTTTCTTCACGATAGTCGATGTCACTGCGGAAGTCTTCATCGATGAACCGCTCGTGGAGGCGTTGAACATACTCAAGATGCGACGCGTTGTTGACGGGAATCAGTTTTATTTGTGTTGGGGCTAACCATGTTGGAAAGGCGCCTTTATATTGCTCGAGTAAAATGCTCATTAAGCGCTCCCATGTGGAAATGAGTCCCCGGTGGATAACGACGGGGCGATGTTTTTCACCGTCCTTGCCAATATAGGTTAAATCAAAGCGCTCTGGCAATAAGAAATCGAGTTGGACGGTACTCATTGTAATAACATGGTCCATAGCGGTACGAACTTGTATATCAATTTTAGGGCCGTAAAAAGCTGCTTCACCTTTCACAGCGGTATACTCGATGCCTTCTTCTTCAAGCAGTTCAGTCATCAAGCGTTCAGCTAAGTCCCATAGTTGATCGTTATCGTGAAACTTCCCTTTCGTTTCATCGCGTAAAGCGAGTTCAACATAATCGATGGCGAGTCCTAAATCAGAAATCGCTTGAAGAATCAGTTTATAAGCACTGAGCACTTCTTCTTTTATTTGGTCTTCACGGGCAAAGATATGCGAATCGGTCAGTGTCATCGCCCGCACCCGTTCTAATCCGGTGAGTGCTCCACTTGCTTCATAGCGATGCATCGTGACGATTTCTGCGTAACGAATCGGTAAATCACGATAGCTGCGTAAGTCTGACTTGTAGACAATCATATGATGCGGACAACTCATTGGACGTAAAACAAAGTCTTCGCCATCACGGCTCATCAAAGGGAACATATGGTCTTGATAATGATCGAAGTGACCACTGATTTGATAGAGTTTTTTCGTGCCTAACACCGGTGTCGAAATGTGGTAATACCCTGCTTTTCGTTCGAGTTTATACACATAGTCTTCTAAGACTTTGCGCACGGTATAACCGTTTGGTAACCATAGCGCTAAGCCTTGACCCGCGTCTTTGTTTAACTCAAAGATTTTTAGTTCTTTACCAAGTTTTCGGTGATCACGCTCTTTGCGTTCTTTTAAAACCGTTAAATGGTGAGCTAAATCTTCTTTTGTGAACCAACTAGTGCCGTAAATACGCTGTAACATATCGCGCTCAGAATCGCCACGCCAATACGCCCCTGCAATGCTAAGTAGTTTAAAGTGTTTAATGTGGCGGGTATTTCCCACATGGCCCCCACGGCATAAATCAATGAACTCACCTTGGGTATAAATACTAATAATTTCATTGTCATCGAGTTCGTCGATCAATTCGAGTTTATAGGGGTCATCTTTGAACTTTTCACGGGCTTCTTCTTTGGTCAGCTCAAAACGTGTCATCGACTCTTGTTGTTTAATGATTCGTTGCATTTCTTGTTCGATTTTTGGCAGATCTTCTTCACGAATGACGTGTTCCGTTGCAATGTCATAGTAAAAGCCGTCTTTAATCGCCGGTCCAACCCCAAACTTAGCGTCCGGATAAAGCCGTTTTACCGCTTGTGCCATAAGATGGGCCGTAGAATGGTTTAAGACTTCAAAGGCTTGAGGATGATCTTTAGTAATAATCTCGAGTTGCGCATCAGTTAAAATCGGTCGATTAAGGTCATAGAGTTGGTCATTAACCAACCCTGCGACACTGTTTTTCTTCAAACTTGAGGATAAATCTTTAGCAATCTCTTCAACGGTGATACCCGATTCATAAAGCTTTTCGTTGCCGTCTTTAAATGTAATAGTAATCATTATTTTCCACCTCGATCATTGTATCGTTGTTCGTTGATATAATCTTTTTCTAATATCGCTTCTTGTAGATCGATGTCATATAAATTCGCGATATACGTCACGTAATGCAAGACATCGTAAAGCTCGTATTTTATGCTTTTCTTAATGGTTTCATCGAGGCCATTTTGATGGGCTTTACGCATTTCAACGCTGAGCTCACCGACCTCTTCAAAAAGCTTTAGAACCACCTCGTATTTTCGGTTAGGATGAAAATCGATGGTTTTAATATGGGCTTGTAGTTGTTGAATGGTAATGGGTGTTTTTAACATGTTTCTCCTTGTATAATAAAATCAGTTGATTTTACTATACATCTCCTTTCCTTTTCTAATAATGTTAAATCTCCTATAATGAAATTACAAACGTTGTGGAGTGTGTCATGTATTTCCTACACTTCG
>SKFS01000142.1 GCA_007117885.1 Candidatus Izemoplasma sp. | reverse complement strand
ACACAATACGTTTTAGCCTCTGTCCATCTATATGGTATTGTGACCAAAGAGAAAGTCAAAGAAATCTACACCATGCATCACCAAACCCCATTAACAACCATTGATGTCAATCCTAAAACGCTTGCGAACCATGGGATTATTGAAACGAAAACTGAGTTTTTCTATGACGAACTTAAACCCAAAAAGCTCTACCAATATTTCAAGACACAAAAAGCCAATAAACCGTACTACATTCCCTCTAAAGATATCTTTCTACATTACCAATCGATCACTTACTTTGAAGAAAACGATGCCTACTTAGAACTCAAAACCTATTTAAAAGAGCAGTACTTTGACACTATCGGTTTTAAGATCTATGGTCTTTATGCTAGTCTTATCGAGTGCTTTCGCACTTTATTCACCCCTGATCGACTTTTTGATATTTTTAAGGACTATGGCATCGTATTTAACAATATCGAAGAAACCAATCAACTGGTTGATCGCGCTTTTAAAGCGTACAACCATACAAAGCTATGGGAAAACAACGGTTTTTCACCCGTTGAACTTAGAAAGCTGTTTGAGAGTACTACTGTTCACTAACGCGCTTCAATCAATGGCACGAAACGACAACCGCCAAGATTCTCTGTCGTTATCGTGCCATTTTCTTTTGTTAGGACAAGCAAATCCTGAAACCAAGAACCGCCAACGGGAATGACCATTTTCCCGTGATTAGCGAGTTGTTTAACGAGGTTTTCAGGAACCTTACGCGCCGCTGCAGTGACGATAATCCGGTCAAACGGTGCATAAGCTTCTAAGCCTTTGGCCCCATCCCCAATGAAAAACTGAATTGTGGTATAGCCTAACGCATCTAGAACCGCTTTGGCTTTATCGTGCAAACCGTTAATCCTTTCTACGGTATACACTGCATTCGATAACTCAGCAAGAATGGCCGTTTGGTAGCCTGAGCCTGTACCGATCTCTAAAACTTTATGGTTTCTTTTAACGTCTAAAGCTTGGGTCATTAAACCAACGATAAACGGCTGTGATATGGTTTGTTCATGGTCGATCGGTAGAGGCCCATCTTGATAGGCTAAGTGCTCATACTCTTTTAAGGTAAAGCGTTCTCTAGGCACATTAAAGAAGGCACGAATCACGGATTTATTACGAATGCCTCGTGCAATTAACTGTTGTTCGATCATTTGTTCTTTTGCTGAAAATTCCATCGGTCACCTCCGACAAACAAACTTAATAATGCTATCTTCTCACCTATAGTGTAACAAAAAAACCCGAAATAAACCTAAGAAAGATGCATAGAGTGTGATACTATTAAACTAACTTGGTTACGTTTTATTAACTTTTTATCAACAAGGTTTTTGATTTCCTTACCCTTTACGCAACAAAAAAAATAAAAAGGAGGAACGTTAACAATCCCCAACTGTTAACGATTTAAACGTATGACAGTGACGAAACGCTTTTTACTTGTATTGGTATTATCCTTCGCTGCTTTTGTGGTGATGGCGTGTTCAGCGGGCGATGCAGGACCCGCTGGTGTTCAAGGACCGCAAGGTTCAACGGGAACCACCGGACCGCAAGGTGCGCAAGGCCAAGAAGGTCTTGCTGGTCAAGACGGACAAGATGGCACTGACGGACAAGATGGCAGTGACAGTTTGTCGGTCTATGAACAGTACGTAATCTTTAACCCCGGTTATCAAGGAAGTGAGCTTAAGTGGTACACAGAACTTAGAGAAGGCACGCTTGATTTATTCAGCAATGTTACCTTAAACGGTGGCAGCATGCCAGAAGACTTCTCGTTTATGAAAGGGATGCCCCTCGCGTCAATCCCTGAACCAACGCGTGAAGGAGCTGAGTTTTTAGGCTGGTTCCTTGACCAAGACTTTACCACTGCATTTGATGAAGAAGAGTACCTTTTAGACGACGTTCAACTGTTTGCTAAATGGGACATCGACTATGTTCCTGAACCCGATCCTGACGACGACGATGAGGAAGAAGTCCCAGGAGAGGTCATCACAATCACAGAAAGCTTTGAAGGGATTGTGGATGCAGCCTATAGCGCTGCTGGAACCTTTGAAGGCGACAGTGGGATTGTATGGACCTTTGTCGATGCATCAAAAGGCACCGAAGAAACGTCAGAAGAGGCATGGAGTGGCCTCGCATTTATTCAGTTACGGGCGACTGTCCCTTCACGACTAGAAGCCAGTTTTACTGGAGGCCTTGACAGTCTAACCATTATGACACGTGCCTTTGCTGCAGGGCGTTCGTTTGATATTATTATCAATGAAGGTGAAGTCGACGAACTGATTATCAATGTCATTGATATTGATGCTGCACAAATTAAAACAGTGACCTTTGAAAATCTTGGCATCGAAGGCGATTTCACCCTTGTTATAACTAATTTTTCAAATCCAATTAAGATTTATGGTCTCGAACTAATTCAAGAGTAAACCCCTGAATGATCATGCGTCATGCATGATCATTTTTTTGGCTAAAAGAGGGTTTCTTAATAAGTGATACTTTGTCATAATCAAACTGAAATAAACCGCAAGATGGCGCCATTCAAAGAACATTAGCCTAACGAAGCGTTTCATTCCCTTTATTTCGAGTGTTTCTAAAAAAATTAACAAAATTATCTTTTCACAAATGACCTAGATTATGGTAGTATAATAATAAGCGGTAAACAATTTTACTTCTTATCATTATGGTTTCACATCTTTAATATCATTTAAAGATAAAAAAATAAATTGGGAGGAGGCGTTAACATCTTACGGTGTTAACAACTTAAAAAGTATGAAAGTTACAAAACGCATTTTATTAGTAGTTGCATTACTTTTCGCTGGATTAACAGTGATAGCCTGTTCAGCGGGTGATCAAGGACCTGCCGGTCCTGCCGGACCAGGAGGCCCTACAGGCCCAACTGGACCCCAAGGCCCAACTGGACAAGATGGCCAAGATGGTCTAGATGGTCAACCTGGAGACGATGGTGAAGACGGTAGCGATAGCTTAACGGTTTATGAGCAATATCTTCTTCAAAACCCAGGATATGAAGGTTCTGAAATTGAGTTTTATGTTGCCTTAGCAGCGGGTGCGCTTAACCTTGCTGGCAATGTCACCTTAAACGGTGGTGAAATGCCTGCAGGATTTGCCTTTACAAAAGGGATGCCCCTTGCGAACATTCCTGATCCTGTCCGTGAAGGTGCAGAATTCTTAGGTTGGTTCCTCGATGAAGACTTCGAAACCGAAGTTGACGACGAAGCATACCTCTTATCAGATGTTGAACTCTTCGCTAAATGGGACCTTGAATATGTTCCTGAGCCTGGCGATGACGACGACGATGACGATGAAGAAATAGTTGTTATTGTTGAGATTAATAGCTTCGATTTTGGAACAACCAATAGAACGGGTTATGCAGCAGGAACGCTGACATGGACTTCGACAACAGGTGAAGAGTTTGCGGTTGAAAAAGATCGTGTTCAAATCAACAGTTCAACTTTTGATCCTCACCCTGAAAATCCAATGCTTGTTATGGCACCAATTTCAACAGCACCATTAGCATTTATTGAGTTTGATTTCTCTGATGAAATGTATGAAAACATCGTACATCTTGAATTAGAAATCAGTCGTTGGGCACCATGGGTTATTACAAATGTCAATGGCCTTGATGCGGCAACGTTATCGCTTGAGTTCTACGATGCAGAAGAAGATGTTTGGGTTGTGACAGACAGTATGAGTTTGCAAGAGTTCTTTATTGATGAGTACCTTGCAGTAACCTTAGAAACGGCTGGACCTGGCTTATATCGTTTAGTCTATGAACTAGAGGGCGCAACCACAACAACCAATACTGATTATGCCATGACAGTACGCTTAGTTAATGTTATGGGTGAAGAAGTCGTCGAAGAAGAAAACGGCGAAGAAAACGGCGAAGAAAACGGCGAAGAAAACGGCGAAGAAAACGGCGAATAAGTTACCAAAGTTTAATGCTTAAACAACCGAACGATCATGCCCAACGGCATGATCGTTTTTCTTTACCGCTCGCGATTTATTACAAGGTTTGTTATAATAGCGTTAGGAGGCGATACAATGTCGATTAATATAACGATGGATCCGCAACTCTTGCTCAGCATTGTCAACACCAAACTACGCAATCATTACCCGACATTAGAAGCACTGTGTAAAGACTTAAATCTTGATGAAGAAGCGCTTAAAGAACGGTTGAAATCGATTGAAAAAACGTATCATCCTGAGACGCATCAGTTTGTGAGTCTAGACGATGATTGATGATAAAACGTTAAACAAGTTCATCGATTTACTCGAATCGATTAAGCTCAGTGAATCGTTTTCTGCGATGCGTCACCTCCCGACTGAGCAAACGTTAAACTTGAAACGAAAACTGCGTAAACAGCTTGAGCGTTTACCGCTCAATGAACAACGCTATTTTTATGTCCTTGTCAAACTTGGTGAAGAAGCACCGAGTGATGCTCACTTAACGCATTTTGTTCGGCAGGAGTTAAAACACCCTACTGATTATCAGCTCGATGATTTACTGCGTAAAGAAAATCTGATTGATGCCTTATTAAAAGGCCAAAACCTCATCCAAAAACTACCCCGTGACTGGCTACTAAGCCAGTTTCAGTAAAGGAGTCCTTATGAATAGACTGAATATTATTACCTTAGGCGTGAGCGATATTAAACGGAGCTTTGCTTTTTATAAAGCCTTAGGCTTTGAAACTAAACAAAGCATTGATGATGCGCTAGATATCGTCTTCTTTAACAATCAAGGCACGAAACTCGCGCTTTATCCTATTGAAGCCTTGCAGATGGATATTAGTGAAACGCATCCGCCGAAAAAAGGCTCAGGATT
>SKFS01000120.1 GCA_007117885.1 Candidatus Izemoplasma sp. | reverse complement strand
TGGTTCAACGATGAGAATAAGCAACCACGGTAACTTTTGGTAGGCGTTTTCGCTACGGACGGTAATGGTTAACCAAATACTAATGACTGTAATGGCAAAAAAGGTTCGGATTGCGAACCCTCCAAGCGGGGTGATACGGGTGATTTCGTTGAGTAGCCTATAGGCGTATTCAAAGGCTAAACGTAGTGAGATTGCGACGAGGATCATCGCCACAATCATCAACAGTTTACGGATGTTTTTTTCCATGATGGACTCCTAGAAGTTTTTAAGATTGATATCGCCTTTAAGCACGAATTGAATGGTTGGTACGGCTTTTTCATCGAGGACGGTCGTGGGGTTTTCTGCGATGAGTTTAATGAGTGATTGCTGTATTGATTTCATGTTTTCAAGATCTTTTTGCTTAAGGTTTTCGCGTTCTTGAACATAGTTTTCCGCTTCTTTATCACGGTTTTGAAGGGTTTCTTTGTATTTGGCTTCAGCCTGGTCTTTTTGGGTAAAGAGTGTTTCTTGTTGCTGATGGGTGGTGTTGTTAAGATTTTTTAAGTTAGAATCGTATTCGCGTTTGGCACGAAGACGAAGGTTTTCTAAACGGCGCTTTTCACTTTCATAGGCACTGCTCAGACTCTCAGCGTTTTCTTTACTTAAACGATCGATGGCAGTGAGCGCTTCATCGTGGTTGAGCTCGGTGTCTTCGCATTGTTCTTTATAAGTGTGTTGAAGCGTTTGCAGCTTACGGTTAAGACGGTCGAGTTCAAGATCGAGTTTTTCTTTTGTTGTGGCTTTGCTGTCTTCTTCTTTTGCGATGCGTGATGCCATGTAGTGACGCGCTTGGGTTGAGGTGTCTTCGTTACGTTGGAGTTGGAACGTTTCAAACAAGTCGGCACTGTGTTTGGTTTCGTAATAAAGGTGATGGTATGCTTGAAGATCTTTTTCGGTCGTTTTGAGGGTGTAGTCCATGGCTTGATGAATTTGGTCTTTAATGTGCATGAGCAGTGTTTCCGCTTCTTCAAGTGATTGTAGGCGGAAGGCTTTAATCGTTTCAATCATTTTTTTATAGAGCGCAAGTTTTTGCTCGAGTTCCCGTTTTTTTATCGCTAATGCTTGATCGTGGTGTTCTTGTTTAAGGGTGAGTTCACGTTTAAGCTTTTTAATTTTTTGCTTATCTTTTTTGGGATCACAAAGTTCGATAATTTCGATATCCTTGTTGCGTTCTAACGCTTGAGAGGTCATCATTTCGTTAATCATTTTTTGATGCTCTTTCTCGATTTTTAAGGCAGTGTCTTGATAGATTGCCATTTCTTGTTCATAAATAGTTTCGATGTCTTCAATGATGTCGTGGTGTTCTTTTTCTGCGCTATCAAGCATGATTTTATAGGTTTTAAGTCGTTGTTTTTTTCGGGTCTCGATTTCACTTTCAAACTGCGGCTGATACGCTTTGATTGATTGGTTTTTTAAAGCGGTATAGTTGCGTGCTTGAGTGTAGTAATGTTTGATTAAGAGTTGTTCTTTTTGGTGGTCTTTTTTAATCAGTTGAATATGGTGTTCCGTTTCCACCGCAAAGCGATCGAAACGCTGGATGGCTTCGAGTTTTTGCTGGTGGATGGCGTTTTCATCACGATTAAGGGTGTCTTGAAGCTTTTCGAGTTGCAGTTGGGTTTCGTAGTTTTGCTTCGCATAGTTTTTTGCTTTGGTGAGTTCGTTTTTTTCTAGGTCATAGTGATGTTTATGTTGGTGTTCTAAGAGAGCTCTTTGTGGCGTGAAGTCATCTTGGATGTAGCCAAAATATAAGTTAGCCTCTTCTAAGGTTTGCGTAAAGTTTAGATGTTGAAGTTTATGATCGATTTCGAGGGTCGTTTCTTCGTAGGTAAGTTTGGCATCTTCTTTGAGTAAGAGAATGTTATGGTTATTGGTTTCAATAAGTTTTTTTGCTCGAATAACCATCATGCTGTTAAGGTAGTCACTAATTTTTTGGATGATTTCGCTTTTTAAGCTTAGGAAGTTTTCGCTGTATTTAGCGATGGTATTTTTACGGGTTTCCTCAATAGGGGTTAACACGTTTTGATGTTCTTGCGATTTTTCTTCGAGGGCTTGCGCTTGTTGTTTAATCAGTTTTTTGATTTCTTTTGTGTAGTCGTTTACAGCGGCGTTGTCACCGAGTTTTTCTTTTTCTTTTTGAAATTTCTTCTTTTTAATAATTTCTGTTTCGTATTGCTGTTCTAAGCTTTTACGTTCTTGGGATTGTGACTCACGGAGTTCTTTGAGTTCTAAATCGAGAGGCTGTAAAGCTTTTTCATAGGTTTTTTGAAACGCAACGATTTGCTTTTGTGCGGTTTTTTCGTAGAGCGCTAACTTTTCTTCAAGGCTTTCGTGTTCTTTATCTAAAGCGGTTTGTTTTTCGGTAAGGGCTTGGTTGATTTCACTATGGCGTTGTGCGTGTTGATTGATTAGAGCGGCTTTTTTAAGTTCGGTTTCTTGATTCACTTGGTCTGTGAGTTCTTGATAACGGCTTTTCGCTTCTTCAAGTTTTTTATGGTTTTTACTTTCTTCGTCAGTGAATTGATGATTGATTTTATTTAAGGCTTGGTTGAGTTCATGGGTGAGTTTTTGTTCTTTTAATGTCGAGAGTTCTCGCTTTTTTTCTAAGGTTTCCTTATGTTCCTTAAGACGTTTGTCATAGTTTTTTTTCAATACAAGCCATTTTTTATCATTTTCTTCAAGGGTTTTTTTACCGTTGATTTCAAGTTCGTTTAAGGTTTCTTTATAGTTTTGTTTTAACGTTAAAATATCCGCCTCGAGTGCGGTGAGTTTTTGTTTTAACGAATGGTGAATGGCGGTTTTGTTTTTACGGTAGAGTTGACGATGGTCTTGGAGCTTATCTTGGGTTTTATGGACTTCTTTTACGACCCGTTTATAGACCTCTTGAAGTGTTGCGTTTAGGCGATCGTTATCGTTCATTTGGCATTCCCCCTTAGTATCATTTTATCATGTTTTGCGGTAAATTCACCTATTTCTAACGATAAAAAAAACGCAAAGTTTCTTGCGTTTAAAGTTCTTTTGGCATGAAGCCAACGATTTTGTCGATAAAACGCATTTTACCGCCAACATATAGATCATCGATTTCATGGTTTTTAACGAATAAGGTCACTTCGATTTGGCTTGGTTTAAACATTGCATACCCTTGTTCAAAGCGGTATTCTGTTTGATCTTTGGTAACGTATTTATGGAGGTAGCACGCCAAAGCGCCGCCAGCGGTGCCGGTCGCGCTTTCTTCGTAAATACCGACGAGGGGGAGGAAGTTTCGACCGTGAGCGTCTTGATTGTGTTTTGTATCGAGTGTAAAAAAGTACATACCGAGGGCATCGTGAGATTGACAGACGGTTTTAATGGTTTCTTCATCTGGCGCTAAATCATGAAGTTGCTTGAGCGTTTTTACAGGAACATAGATTTCTGTGATGCCAGTTGATACGGTTTGAATCGGTAAATCGGCGACGATGGATGGATCAAGATTTAAGGCGGAAGTGAAACGGTTTTTATCGATAGGCTTGCCGAAAATCGGCTTTTTGAGTTGAAGATTAACGCGCTCATCTTCGATGATCACAGTGAGGATGCCTTCTTTGGTTTCAATGGTATAGGGTTTTTTTTCAACGCGCTCCATGTTGCGTAATAAGTTAAAGGCGGCGATGGTGGCGTGACCACATAGGTTAACTTCTGTGGTCGGCGTAAAATAACGGAGTTTAAAATCCGCTTCTTTGCTGGGTAGTAAGAAGGCTGTTTCTGAATAGTTGACGCGTTTTGCGATGGTTAGCATGTCGCTGTCACTAAGGTGTTCAGCGTCGATGACAACACCGGCTTCATTGCCTCCTGTGCCTTGAAATGGAAAAGCGCTTACGCGATACAGTGTTACACTCATCGTATGTCCCCCTTTTTCTTGAGTGCTATTATTATAGCATAATTTTATTATTTACCATAAAAAGTTTTAGGATAGCTTTTAGGTTTTATGCTATAATGAACCCATTAGGAGGTGCCCTATGGTCTGGAAAAAGCAGTATGAGTCGCATCCAGTGTCTGTTGGAGTCGCGGTTTTTCTTATGACAGTTGTGCAGCTTCTTTTTGTTGTGGTTGAAGGTGGCGGGTGGGTATTTAATCCCGCACTAGGAGTGGCTTTGGTCTTTATTTATGTCTTTGGGTCTAAAGTGTATCCAGGGATTTTTGCGGGGGTTTTACTCGGCCAAGTCTTTATGCGGATTTTTATTTATCAAGCCGATTGGGATGTTGGACTTTTAAGTAGTCTCTTGACGGTGTTCATCGTGTTTTTGCAAATTGAACTGCTCCGTAAACTTGCCAAGCATCTTCGTTTAAACCGATTGGTTCAAAAAGAACAGTTAACGAGTTTTTTTGTCTTTGCAGTGTCGGCGGCGTTAGTCAGTTTACTTGCTGCTTATTTGCATTTACTCATCGTTGTTTATAATATTGGTCTTTGTGAAATGGGGCGGTGTTATTTTGTCATCGCTTATGGCGATTTTATGGGCTTAATGATTTTAGTGCCCAGTGGGTTTTTCGCCTATCGACACGACCCTGAGATGTTTGGGAATCTTACCCGTAAAGAGACCTTGATACGCGCTGTATTCATCGCGTTATACATCGCCGCCTTGTTTGTTTTGGCTTTGGGCTTTAATAACTTTGATTACTTATCTCAAGCTTATGCTCTTTCACTATTTTTTATTGTGATTGGTTTTTTGTTTAACTACCGGCTAATTCATTATTTGGGTCTGCTTTATTTAATCATCGGCCGCTTCTTTTATGCCCCGGCTTTTGCTGAAGGGTCCTTGGCTATAACGCTTGGATCAATGGTGTTTTTTACAGCAATTATGGCGTATTTAACGTTGATGATTAAACGGTATATTGACTTACGTCTTTCCTTAACGAAGGAAATAGCTGAGAAAACATGGATTCAAGATTGTTTGTTAACGGATATTTATCAATTGCTTCATGTATCAGAGGATATTTTAAATCAAGAGGAACCTGAAAACAGTGTTTTCTTAAGAAAAACGTTTGAAATTGGCCATCAATTATTTCGGAATATCGATGCGGCATACGCGTACGTTGAAGATCATGGGGCGATCAAGCTTATCGATACTTGGCAATATCAAGAAGAACGCATTCCTTATATTTATGAAGCCCATCAATTGCTTGAAGAGCGTCATGAAGATTTCTCAGTCATTGATTATCTACCGAAAACGATTAAAACGCTTTATGGTGAAAAATACGGTTTGTTTGAGGATGAGACAGAATCCGTGGGTTCGCGTTTGATGATGCGCTGGATGATATCGCCACGGTTACGGTTTGTGATTGTTGTCGATCGCTTTGAAGGACGGCCTCTGTTTTCGAAAGTTCAACGAAAGCGGATTTTTCAGTTTAGAAACTTAATGGATAGTTTATATAAACGCAATTATTATACCCGGCACCAACGCAACTTAAAAGAGGAGATTGTTTTAGGCTTAGTCCGTACCTTAGAACTCTATGATGCGTATACCAAAGGCCATAGTGAGGATGTCGCATTTTTTGCTTTAGCGATCGCCGATCGCTTGGCGCTTGATGATGAGACAAAACGCCGGATTTATTGGGCTGGCATCTTGCATGATATTGGTAAAGTAGGCATTGATGGCACGGTCTTAAACAAACCAGGCGCTTTAACCGCTGAAGAGTATCAAAAGGTTAAAGAACATGCTGAGTATGGCTATGAGATTATTAAGGATTCAACCCATCTAGCAGAAATTGCTAAGATGGTTAAACACCATCATGAGTGGTGGGATGGTAAAGGTTATCCGGATAAACTGAAGGGGGAAGCGATTCCTTTAGGTTCAAGAATTATTGCCCTGGCCGATATGGTTTCAACGATGGCAACGAATCGGCCTTATCGTAAGCGTCAAACGTCAGCGCAGATTATTGCAGAGTTAAAGCGTTGTCGGGGTAATCAGTTTCCACCTAATCTTACGGATGTGATGGTGACGTTAATTGAAGAAGGGATAATCGAAAAACGCTATCAATAAAAAAACCTGAGTGTGAGCTCAGGTTTTTTGATAGACTTTTTCGCCTTCAATGTATGTTTCGACAACGTGACATTGACGGAAGGTTTCGGGATGATTTAAGGAAAGATTTTCAACGACGATGAAATCAGCAAGGTAGCCTTTTTTAAGTTTTCCGAGGGAGGCTTCTTGATAGCTGAAGTAACTCGGTGCTTCGGTGTAGGCTTTGATGGCGTCAACGACACTAAAGGCTTCTGTCGGTAAATAGATGCCTTTTTCAGGGTGTTTAATCGATGTGCGTGTCACGGCGACATAAAGGTTTTCAAAGGGGTTGACGCTTTCAACGGGGGCATCGGTAGAAAGGGTTGTCGGGATGCCGATTTTGTTCATGGTATTAAAGAGATAGCTATTGGTTATGCGTAAGCCAAGGCGGGACTCAATAATATCAATGTCGGAGTTAATGAAGATGGGTTGCGTTTGAGCGCCGACATTTAAGACTCTCATGCGAATGAGTTGGTCGAGTCGCGCGAGTTGAGCATGGATGAGGGAGTGACGACGGTTTTTGCGTTGTTCTAAAGGAATCGCCTGAATAATGTCTAAGATTTCTTCAATGATTTGGTCGCCAATGGCGTGGATGGCAACATCGATGCCATGGTTGTTGGCGGTGGTAATAAATTGCCTGAGTTGATCGGGATGAAAGATGCGGATACCGAGTGTATCGGCATCGTTATACGGTTGACTTAAGAGGGCAGTGCGGGCACCAAGTGACCCATCTGCGAACAGTTTTAAAGGACCGATTTTGTACCGTCCATACGTTGTGTTAGGGTACCCTTTTTCAATAAAACGGGTAAAATCATCATAGTTTGGTAGATTGCACTGCTCGAGAATCCGTAGTTTTAGACTGCCGTCTTGTGCCATGATTTTCATGGTTTCAAAAATGGTTTCAAAGGGCACTTCATACATCGAGAAGTCATCGCTGCCGATGGCGGTCACGCCTTGGCTTAGAAGGTGTTCTTGCGCGATGAGGAGTTGACGTTTAAGCGTTTCCTCATCGACGCGAGGGAGGACGTGCATGATGGTTTTAATCGCGGACTCTTTGAAGTGACCGAGGGTTAAGTCATAGCTTTCTTGATCCTCAGGTAAGGGAATATTCAGTTTGTTTAAAGCCTCGATGGCGGCGTCATTGGCGACCACCATATGGCCGCAAACACGGTAAATAATGACGATGTCATCGGCACTGATTTGATTGAGATCGTCTTTGGTGAGCGCCCGTTTTTCGGCGAATTGTGACTCGTGCCAACCCCGCCCTAAAAAGGGACGTGCTGGATGGTTTTTTGCGGCGTCGATCAGGGCCGAGATAGTTTGGTGATGAGCGGCATTAAACATTTCCATGCTTTTACCGATGCCAAGTAGATGAAGATGTGAATCGTGGAATCCTGGTAGTACGGTATCGCCGTTAAGATCGATAATTTCATCGATGTCTTGTTTTAAAATCGTGCTACTCGATCCAAATTGGATAAATTTGCCGTTTTCGACAATAAAAGCATCGTGTTTTTGGTTAAAGAGGTTGCCGTGAATATAAGCTTTTTTCATGGTTTCACCCACTTTCAACGCTATTATAGCATAGCTTAATGAAAAACAGCTTATAAATGATTATAAGCTGTCATCTGTTATCGTTTACTTGCTTGGACCATCAATTTGACCATCCGGTTGCTGAAGGCGACGGGGTCATCGATAGGATAGCCTTCGATGAGTAAGGCTTGATGGTAAAGTAAGGACGCGTAGTCATCAAGACTTTCGGGTTGGTTTTCAAAAACGGCACTTAAGGCTAAAAAGAGGTCGTGATCGGGGTTGATTTCTAGTATTTTATCAGCCTTAATTTCGCTTTGATTGGGCATTTGTTTGAGTATTTTTTCCATTTCTAAACTTAACCCTTCACCACTGACTAAGCAGACGGGTGACGTTTTTAAACGGCCAGAAAGTTTGACGTCTTTAACGTCATCTTTAAGCGCTTTTTTGATGGCTTTAAGTAGTTTTTTATGGGTTTTTTCTTGTTCGATTAAGGTGTTTTTATTGTCTTCATCGAGGAGGTCAGATTCCCCTTGTTGCACTGACTTGAAGGGGAGGTCTTCGTAGGTTTGCATGATTTGCACCATAAACTCATCGATGTCATCGGTGAAGAACAAGACTTCAATGTCTTTTTCTTTAACGAGGTCCATTTGCGGTAAGCTTTCAATGTGGGCTTTGGTTTTACCGGTAGCATAGTATAGCGCCTTTTGATCGTCTTGTTTGCGGTCAATATAATCCTTTAGACTAATATACTCGTCGCTTTTATTGGTTTTAAAAAGGATGAGATCTTGTAAGAGTTCCTTTTTTGCGCCGAACTGATCATAAATACCGTATTTGAGATTCGTTCCATATGCTTGGTAAAACTCAATGTATTTTTCGCGGTCGTTCTTTAACATTTTTTCGAGTTCTGAAGTGATTTTCTTTTCGATGTGAGCGGCGATTTTTTTCAGTTGGCGATCGTGTTGCAACATCTCTCGTGAAATATTTAACGATAAGTCGGCTGAATCGACGAGCCCTTTCATAAAGCGGTAGTGATCACCGATTAAGTCTTTATTTTTATCTTGAATAAAGACGCCTTTTGAGTAGAGTTGCAAGCCTTTTTCAAACTTGTCAGTGTAAAAGTCGTGAGGTGGGCGTTTAGGGATAAAGAGCATTGCGGTGTAAGTTAGCATGCCTTCAACACGTGTATGGATCGTGTGTAGTGGGTCTTCAAAATCATTGAACTGACGTTTGTAAAAGGCGTTGATTTCTTCTTCTTTAATGTCTTTTTTAGGGCGTTTCCAAATCGGAATCATTGAGTTTAACGTTTCGATTTCTGTCGTTTCTTTGTCGTCATCATCGGTTTTTGTGACGGCCATTTTAATCGGATAACGCACATAATCACTGTATTTTTTTACGAGACGTTTGAGTGTCCACTCTTCTAAGTAATCGCTGTAGTTTTCATCGTTTTCATCGTCGTCATCACGAAGGTAAAGCTGAATGATTGTGCCGATGTCTTCTTTTTCAAAGGTGTCGATTTTATAGTTTGATTCACCGCTAGAAACCCAGCGATAACCGGTATCCGCATACGGTGAGCGGGTAAAGATTTCAACTTTTTTTGCGACCATAAAGGCACTGTAAAAGCCGACACCAAACTGACCGATAATGTCGATGTCTTTTTTCTCGAGTTTTTCTAAGAACGCTTTCGAACCGCTTTCCGCAATCGTGCCTAAGTTATGAATCAGTTCGTCTTCGGTTAAACCGATGCCGTTGTCTTTGATGGTGAGTGTTCGTTTTTCTGGGTCGTGACTGAGAAAAATCTCGTATGTGTCAGCACTTGGGACGGCTTCTTCGGTTAACGATAGGAAGTGCCGTTTATCGATGGCATCGGATGCGTTTGAGATCAGTTCGCGTAAAAAGATTTCTTTGTGGGTGTAAATTGAGTTAATCATTAAGTTCAGTAATTTTTTTGATTCGGTTTTAAATTGTCGTGTTTTTGCCATAATGTTCCCTCCATTTCCACTATAAATTGTAAGAAAGTGTGGAGAAGTTGTCAAGTGTGATACGATTTTTCATTTTTTTTAATTTTTTTCCAACAAAAATCGCGGTTGGCTTGTTTAAAGGGTGAAAAGAAAAAGGAGGAATCATAATGAAAAAACTTGTTGTATCTGTATTTACTTTACTCTTTGTCGGTTTACTAGCGGCATGTTCACTCGATGTCAATCAAGCGCAAGCACAAGGAGGCAGCTATCTTCTCATTGAAATCAATCCTAAGATAGAGTTTACTCTTGATGAGGAAGAAAAAGTTGTCAGTGTTGACTTGCTCAACGAAGACGCAGAGATTGTTGCGGGTGATATCGACTTTATCGGACTCGATGCCGATGTGGCAGTGGAACTTTATTTAACCTCAGCCCTTGAAGCCGGTTATCTTGATGTAACAAAAGAAGATAACGCGATTTTCATCACGCTATTCAATGACGATGAAGAACGCGAGGAAGGCTTAAACCAACATATCCGTGAACGTGTGCAAGCGTTTATGCACCGGGAGCAAATTCAAGGTGGCGTATTTGGTGGCCACGTCAATCGTGAAGATATTCAAGCGATTGCAGAGGAGTACGAGGTGCGTTTCAATCAAGCCCGTGCAGCGTTTTCTGTCAGTGAAGCGGATGAAAACATTAGCTTAGAAGAAGCGCTTGAAATGGACTTCCAAGAGTTAATGGCTGTCCTTCGTGAAAACCATCAACGCCATATGCAAGCATTCGGTCAAGCGATGCGTGAGAACGCCCGCGCGATGCGTGAAGCGATGATTGCTGCACACCGTGATCGTGTTAGAGACGATTGCGATGATTGTGAAAACAATCCTGAAGAATAGTTCTTAGTTTACGACAAAGTAAGATGTATTTTACTAAGCATAAACCTCTATCCTAATGAAAAGGTCGCCTCGGCGACCTTTTCGCTTTTTATAATGGCCAAAAGAGTAAAATAAGGGGTACGGCGATAAGGATGATAAGCAAGGAGAGGGGAATCCCTAGCCGTGTGTAGTCGGTGAATTTATAGCCGCCTGGACCCATCACGAGTGTGTTGGATTGATGGCCAATCGGTGTGAGGAACGCGGCCGAAGCACCGATCGCAACGGCCATTAAAAAGGGGTCGATACTGGCGTTTAAGTTAAGGGCGATATTTACGGCAATGGGGGCCATAAGTAAGGCCGCTGCAGCGTTGTTGACGACATTGGATAAAAGCATCGTGATGCCGATAAGGATGAAGAGAGTCAGGGCCGGTGCAAGGGGTGTGGCACTGCCGAAGAATAGTTCTGTGATGCGCTGTGCTGTGCCGGTCGTTTCAAAGGCGTTACTAATAGGAATGAGGGCCCCAAGGAGAATAATAATCGGCCAATCGATGCTTTCATAGAGTTCTTTTAAGGCGATGAACTTAAATAAAACCATCAGGACAGCGGCACTGAGAAAAGCGATCTGGACGGGGAGAATGTTGAAGGCGGCAAGTAAAATCGCGATCAGAAAGATGCCGGATGTGGCAAAGACGTTGCCAATTTTGCCGATACGAATATTGCGTTCTTGTAAGGGCAGTAAGCTAAAACGTTGAACAGCTTCTTGGAGAGCTTCTTCGCCACCGTGTAAGAGTAAAACATCGCCAGCTTTTAAGCGTACGTCTGAAGGGGTAGTGCGAATTCGGTTGCCAGCACGGGCAACGCTTAAGAGATTAATGTTATAGCGGCTGCGTAAGTTTAAACTTTTTACGGTCCGGTTAATCATGTCACTGGAGGCAGTAATCGTGGCTTCGGTCACGCTAATGTCTTCTTTTTTTAAGGCTTCGGCGTTGAGTTTATGGGTTTCGGCAAGTTCGAGGCCTGTGGCATCAAGCAGTTCTTGAAGGTCGTAGGCGCCGGCACGCACGATAATTTTATCGTCAGGGCGAAGGTTGCGATAAAAAGACACCTCTTTAAAGCGTTCGCCTTCACGAATATGGCCGATGACGATGACTTCACCTTTCGTGATACGTTCGATTTCGCGAACCTTTTTATTGGCGATTTTGGCTTTTTCAGTGATCGTGATTTCGGTTATATAGTCTTTGATTTCAAAGAGGTCGTCCTGGGTAAGTTTAGCTTTGCGATGAGGGATTAAGAACCGGCCAAAAACGAAGATAAAGGTAATACCAAACAAGGCGATGGGACCGCCGACTTTAAAAAAGTCAAACATGAAAAACGGGGTGCGATCTAACGCTTCACTGCGATAGCTTGATAGGATGATATTCGGCGGTGTACCAATCAATGTCATCATGCCACCAAGCAGTGAGCCAAAGGCAAGCGGCATTAAGTATAATGAAGGGGATTGCTCGTTTTTACGCGCCATTTTGATAGCGACAGGCATGAACAGTGCTAAGGCACCAACGTTGTTCATAATGCCACTAACTAAGGTGACACTGATGAGTAAGACAAGCAGTTGGATTTGGGTGTTTTGACCAACTTTTTGCATTGCGCGGACGATAACATCGACGAGACCGCTATTCATCAGTGCTTTACTCACGACTAAAATCGCCGCAACGGTAATTACGGCCGGGTGAGAGAAGCCAATAAAGGCTTGATCGTAAGGAACCAGTCCGACAAGGGTGGCAACGATTAAAGCGATTAAGGCGACGATGTCGTAACGATAGCGTCCCCAAATAAAGAATCCTAAGGTGAGTAGCAATAAGATGATGATGGCGAGTTGTTCAAGGGTCATGTTCTCCCTCCTTTGCAGTGATTATTATAGCATAACAGCTTAAAAAAAATAAGCGATTTTTTTCGCTTATTTTAGGCTTTCGATAAAATTGATGAGGGCATCATATGAAGGGTGATTTGAGACGTTTTCAACGATTTCTTTGTAGATGACTCTACGGTCGCTATCTAAGACGAAGACGGCGCGTGCTTGAAGTCTGAATGGGGCGATGAGTGTGCCGAATTCTTGGGCAAACTCGAGATCTTTATAGTCACTTAAAGTCAGTACGTTTGCCATGCCATCATTACCGCACCACCGTTTTTGAGCGAAAGGGAGGTCGTTTGAAACGGTAATGACTTTGAGATGGTGTAAATCGTTGAGTGCTTTGTTTACGGTTTTTGTTTGCATGTCACAAACACCGGTGTCTAAGCTTGGTACGACGTTAAAGAGTAGATAGGGTTCGTTAAAATCGCTAAGTTTTACTGGGGCTAAGTCGTTGTTTATGAGGCTGAAATCCTGCACTTGATCGCCCACTGATTTAGGGTTTCCTTGTAAGGTTATTTTTTGCTTTCCAAAAAGTATTTCCATCGTTTACCTCCTTGTTTTTCTATGCTCATTATAGCATGCATTCAGAGGAAGATGGTGTGAAATACATTAGAAGACACGCCGCTGGCGGCGATCGTTTATAAGCGTCATTTTGATGTCCCATAGTTTTTGGGATAAGTCGACATAATATTGATGGGGGAACTCAAAACGGCGCATTTCTGGCCATAGCGTTTCGAGTTCGTTTTGGCAGTGCTGGCGAATTTCTTCGACACTGGGAAGGGTGTAGACGCACTGGCCGTTTTTAAAGATGGGGATGAGGAGTTGTTTGAGGGTGTACTGCTCGAAGGTTTGAGTCTGCCAGGTGTATTCTGGGTCAAAGATGGTTAAAGGTTTTGACGTATCAATGACTTCATCGTGGACGGTTAAAAGGTCTGCGGCAGCTTTGCCTGAGGGTTGTTCGTAGATACGGTAGACATGTTTAAAGTGCGGTGTGGTGATTTTATTAGGGTTATCACTAATTTTTATTTTAGGATGGATTTGACCGTCTTTTTCGATGGCAGCGAGTTTATAAACCCCACCGAAAACTGGATCACTTTTTGCTGTGATGAGCCGTTCACCGACACCGAAAATGTCGATGGGCGCGCCTTGTTCGATGAGCGCTTTAATTAAGTGTTCGTCTAAGGCGTTTGAAGCGATGATTTTACAAAAATTAAGACCGGCTTCATCGAGCATTTTACGCGCTTGTTTGGAGAGGTAGGTTAAATCCCCTGAGTCGATGCGCACGGCACATTTTTTAATGCCTTTAGGGATGAGAACTTCTTGAATAACTTTTATCGCGTTGGGTACGCCACTTTTTAAAGTGTCGTAGGTGTCGAGTAAAAAGGTAGAGTGTTCTGGGTAGCTTTCAGCGTAGGCTTTAAAGGCTTGATATTCGGTATCGAAAAGTTGAATCCAGCTGTGTGCCATGGTGCCACTTGCCGGGATGAGGTGGTGGCGATCGGCGTAGGTGTTGCTTGTGAAATCGGCGCCGCCGATGTAAGCGGCACGGGCACCTAAGTTCGCTGAGGAAACGCCGTGAGCCCGGCGGGCACCCATCTCGATAATTAGACGGTCTTTCGCGGCATATTTTAATCGACTCGCTTTGGTGGCAATGAGCGATTGATGGTTGATAGCCACCAGCAGATAGGTTTCAATGAGTTGCGCTTCAATAATCGGAGCGCGAACGGTGATGAGCGGTTCATTAGGAAAGATAACGGTGCCTTCTTCGATGGCGTAGATATCGCCGGTAAATTTAAAGTTTTCTAAGTACGTTAAAAACTGATCATTGAAGAGATTTCGCTTTCTTAGATAGGCGATGTCATCTTCAGAGAAAGAGATTTCTTTAATATACTCAATGACCGATTCTAAGCCAGCCATAATGGCGTAGCCTGCGTTGTTTGGGGTTTTTCTAAAAAATAGATCAAAGTAGACAATCTGCGATGTATAGCCATGATCAAAGTAGCCGTTGGCCATGGTAAACTCATAAAAATCGATAAGCATGGTTTCATTGACTTTATGGTTCATCTTCTTCTCCTTGTGACACCGATATGGAGGCCTTCTAATACGTCAAAGGCTTTGTTTTCTAAGTCTTCGTCAAAGCTGGCGGTACACAGTGCATCGACGGTGATTTTTGCGTTGGGGTTTGCCGCTTTAGCGATGACCGCATTGGATAAAACACAGATGTTTGAGACGAGGCCAACGAGTTCGATGGCGTCGAAAGGGTTCTCACGTAAATAGTGACCGAGTTCTAAAGATGGAAAGGTGTCCTTAATAAAAACTTTAGCGTCTTGTAGCAGCGGTTTGAGTTCAGGGTGAAGTTCATGCCCTTTTGTTCCTTTTAAGCAATGCTTAACAGGAAGATGAGCCCCTTCTTCTGTATCGAGATAATCGTCTTCATGGGTATCTAGCGTATAGACGATGGTGGCGTCTTCTCTTAAGTAATCCAGGATCTTTTCTTTGATAGGATGAATGATCGATGGCGCTTTTTCAAACCCTAGCGCCCCGTCGACAAAGTCGTTTTGCACATCCACAACAATTAGTAGTTTTTTCATCGTAAACCCTCCTTATTGTAAGCAATTTCATTGTACCATAGATTGAGAATCTTTGCGCGTAAATTGACAGCGTTTTGAAAATCGTTTACACTTGTTTTAGAATAGAATGGAGTGAAGCGATGAAAACGATTATTAATGACTCGAAAAATCCTCGGTTTAATTTGGCCCTTGAAGAATATGTTTTGAAGTATTTAGATACCGATGAAGATTTCGTTTTGCTTTGGCAAAATGAAAACAGTGTGATTATCGGTCGTAACCAAAATACGATAGAAGAGATTAACGCGAGTTATGTGAAGGCCCACGATGTCAGTGTGGTAAGACGGATTACTGGGGGTGGAGCGGTGTATCATGATTTAGGGAACTTGAACTTTTCTTTTGTGACGCATTCGTTAAAAGATAACTTAAATAACTACAAAAAGTTTACCGACCCAGTCATTAAAGCGCTCAATGAGTTAGGGGTGCCTGCAGAGTTTGCTGGACGCAACGATATTGTGGTTGAAGGTCAGAAGATTAGTGGTAATGCACAAAGTTTTTATAAACAAAAAATGCTTCACCATGGTACGATTCTCTTTGATGCCGATTTGAAGAAGATTGCGGATGTTTTAAATGTTAAACCGGATAAGATTGCTTCAAAAGGCATTAAGTCCAACCGGGCACGGGTCACGAATATTAAACCGTATTTAAAAGAAGAAATTACGATGACGGAGTTTAAAACGCTTTTGCTTAAGTATTTACTGAAGACGGAAAAGATTGAAGACCATGTGTATGCGTTATCGCACGATGATCTCGATAAGATTCAAGCGTTAATGGCGACACGTTATAATACCTGGGAATGGAACTATGGGGAATCTCCCGATGCAAGTATTGAAAAGTCCGCGCGCTTTGCGGGGGGGAAGATTGAGTTTAAGTTTGATGTGCAACTAGGAAAAATTAGTACGATGAAAATTTATGGTGACTTTTTAGGCACAAAGGATTTAGCCGAGTTAGAAGCCCATCTTCTGGGTACAACATTTGAAGAGTCTGCCGTTATAGACGCTTTGAAAGATCAACCTCTCGATGACTATTTTCTTAATATTACCCTTGATGATGTCATTGCCTGTTTGTTTGATTAATGCCCTTAGATAAGGGCATTTTTTCTTATTTAAGGTTCCATAACAAACACCTCTAATTTCCCTCTAAAGTGAAACCTTTCGATGAAAATAGTGTATAATTTAAGTGATGTACTTAAAGAATAATCCCGTTTTATACGAGCTTTTTCTTAGTTGAGGGGATGATTTAGGGTTAAAATTGCGGAAAAGGAGAGTATAGTGAGCCCTTTAGGGGCGACTATACAAAAAAAGGGAATGATTGATAAACTTAGTTTAGATGAAAAGATGACGCTTTTAAACGGCTTAGATTTTTGGCATTTACATGGGCTTGAGCGCTTAGGACTTCCGAGTATTATGGTCACCGATGGTCCGCATGGGCTAAGAAAGCAAAAAGGCAGTGCCGATCATGTTGGGTTAAATCAAAGTGTCCCGGCGACGTGCTTTCCAACCGCTTCAGCGTTAGCGAGTACATGGAATAAACCGCTGCTTTATAAACTAGGCGAAGCGCTTGGAGAAGAGTGTTTAACCGAGAAGGTTTCTGTGTTGCTTGGACCCGGCGTGAACTTAAAACGTCATCCACTCTGTGGACGGAATTTTGAGTATTTTAGTGAGGATCCTTTTTTGGCCGGTCATTTAGCTGCGCAGTGGATTTTAGGTGTGCAGAGTAAAGGGGTTGG
>SKFS01000139.1 GCA_007117885.1 Candidatus Izemoplasma sp. | reverse complement strand
TTGATGATGCGCTAGATATCGTCTTCTTTAACAATCAAGGCACGAAACTCGCGCTTTATCCTATTGAAGCCTTGCAGATGGATATTAGTGAAACGCATCCGCCGAAAAAAGGCTCAGGATTTAGTGGTATCACCATTGCCTATAACACTAAATCAAAAGAAGAAGTCGACGCTGTACTGAGCAAAGTTGAACAACTCGGGGGGACAATTGTTAAACCGGCAGACCATGTTTTTTGGGGCGGCTATTCTGGATACTTTCAAGACTTAGACGGCTATCTATTTGAAGTGGCCTATGCCGATAGCTGGGAGTTTGATAAAAACGACATGCTCGTGATTGAATCCTAAGGAGGCAATGGAATGAAACGAAGCACGCTATATTTACTTCTTATGATTATGGTGTTCATGCTGAGTGCTTGCCGTCAAGACAAGGGTGAAGAGGATGTCAATGGCGATCCCCCACCGTCTGATAACGGTGAGACACCAAACGATGATGACCCCATCGACAACGATGACCCTCAAGCGACCCCATTGGCTGAGGCATGGCTTTCTTATTATGGTTCACCAAAAGGCAACACCTCAGGCAACGCTGCCAATGGCGGCCGTGTGACCTATGACTTTCACGAACAATTGCACTACATTAGTTCTAATCAACGTATCTATGCCTTTAATCCAATGAGTGGAGAACGGACTGTCCTCTATGAACTCAATGTCGGCAGTGCCACGCATTTAACGGTATACGATACGATGCTTTACTATATTAACACGGATCAAGGTGAGCTCTATCGCTTTGATTTAGAGGAAGACAAACTCGAACGTTTGCTCGGTGAAGATGAAGGCGGTGTCCTCTTTATGTACCGTCACGCTCACCGCATTCATGTTATACACCAAGGTCGCTTTGGCTTAGAGTGGGGTCATTATGTTCCGCGTGACAACTGGATTGCTGGGCGAACCTCAAACATTCGCGACTTCAGTGAGTATGGCCATCGCGTCCTCATTCGCGCTGAAGACAGCTTAACCCTACAACTCCGCGATGGCGGAACGGGTTCAGGCTCAAACTGGGTGAACTTTGAAACCACCCACGGTGTCCGTACTATCAAAGACTTCCTCTTTATAAACTTCACCCAATCGTATAATAATAACGTGGCCCTAATTTTAGCGAAAGATGACGTCTCAGGTGTCTTTATCTACTACGGCGACGAAGAAGAACCGCTCGTGCCGATCATGACAGGAAACTTCGACCATTTCGCCCATCTCAACTATGATGGCACCTATGTCTACTTCCTCAACCAACATTATCTTTACCGAGTGAAATACGATGAACCCGATACCTTAGAACGCTACCAGACGTTAGAGCATGACATTGTCGAACTCTACGTCATTAATCACTGGGTGTACTACCGACGAGAAAACTCAAACATCGTCTATCAAGTCCACCCAGATACACACACCGTCACCGCATTTGATGACTAAACAGGAGGCACTATGAATATTTACGAACGCATCGCAGAAATCATTCAAACCCATCAAAAAGCGGTCTTAGTGACCGCCGTAGAAAAAAAAGGCCAAGGCCCCGCCGAAGCCGGCTTTAAAATGCTCGTTATGGAAGACGGTAAAACCTACGGCACTGTCGGTGGCGGGAAACTAGAACTGACCGCGACCGAACAAGCCAAAACCCTCTTTAAAACAAAAAAACCAATCCATCAAAAATACTTACTCAATGACGGCGAAGTCCTCGATAATGCCCAAACCTTATCGATGGTATGCGGTGGCACCGTTACCTTATACTACGAATACATCGGTAGCCCACTAAACGTCTATATTTTTGGTGCTGGGCATGTTGGCCAAGCCTTGATGCATGTCTTAGAACCCTTAAACTACCACGTTACCGTCATCGATGAGCGTGAAGACGTCCTCGCTGCCTTTAAAGGGGGCACGCGCAAAGTCCATAAACCCTACGCCCAGTTCGTCTTAGAAGAAACCCTAAGTGAGGATAGCTACATCGTTATTTGTACGCCATCCCACGCGTACGACTACGAAGTCTTAAACGCCATCTTTAACCAAAACATCCAACCAAAATACATGGGGATGCTTTGCTCCCCTAAAAAACTAAACGCCTACTTAACTGACCTATACAAAGACTTTCCCACCATTGATCTTCAATCGTTTTATTCACCGATTGGCCTTGATCTTGGGGGCGGTAGCCCAGGTGAAATTGCCATTTCTATCGCCGCTGAAATCTTAATGATTCATCACGGAAAAGCGCCGGTGTACTCCATGCGCGAAAGCCGCCAAGGCAAATACCAATACTGGACTAAATAAACAAAGCGGTGCACGCGTGCACCGCTTTACTTTAATCATCCATCAACTTTTTTATAACCCGATTTCTCCCTTGTTCTTTCGCTTCATATAACGCCTTATCCACCCGTTCATAACTCATGTCAAACGCTCTTGGGTCTAGCCCAGTGACACCGATGCTCACCGTGATATTTAATTGTGTCTTCTCGCTTAGAAAGCGATGCTTCTCAATCATCTCACGAATCCGCTGTGCTAAGACCATCGCCCCCTCAACGTCAGTGTGGGAGGTTAAAATCATAAACTCTTCCCCGCCAAAGCGACAGACCGTATCCGATTCACGAACCGTCGATTTTAATAAACTCGCGATCTCGATTAAAACCTGATCCCCCGTCTGGTGCCCATAGGTGTCATTGACCATCTTAAAATGATCGATATCAATTAATATTAACGAAGCTTGGTGTTGGTAGCGGCGATTGATCGACGCTTCATACTTCACTTGATGTTCAAAATGGCGGCGGTTATAAACATTCGTCAAAGGATCGATCGTTGAAAGAATTTCTAAGCGCTGATTCTTTTCTTCTAAGGCGTCTTTTTGTTTGAGTCCACGCACTAAGTTGGCATAAAACGCCGTACTCGTAAAAAGCACCCCAACATACATGATCGAGCCATGAATAATATGTGTCCACATAACTTCAGCACTTTCTTGAAATCCCAGCACCCCGACTAAATAAATCCCAAAAGGGATCGTATAAATAATCAGATTAAACGGTAGTGGAATATAGATAAGCAGCCCAAACGCCAGTAAAAACGCCGTAAAAAGCGTCACATGACCATGGGTAACCTGATCAAACAAACTAATGACCGCCGCAACGATTAAGGTGACAAACACCGTCATCATCGGCAACCGTTGATAATGGGCTTTATCAAACCATTTTTTTCGCTGAGTAAAAATGATAAAAAGCAACGTTCCCATCACATAAAACGTCAAAATACTATGGAGCATATACGACACCCAAACGAGTTCATGGGCATTCTCAATCAAGCGCAACCGCTCAACATGAAACAAAAACAATGCTTGAATCCCAATAATACTCAACAGTAAATACTTTAACCGGAAAATATTGCGCTTTGTCACACGTGCATTCATCTAGGGGACCTCCTCATCAGCTACACACATTATACACTAAAAAAAGGTTGCCATCGCAACCTTTTTACCAAACCCGTCGATCGTCGTCATCGTCGTCATCGTCGATGACGAAGATATCATCTAAATCCTCGAAGTTCCAATCCTCTTGTGCATAGCGATTATAAGGATCTTCAAAGCCTTTTTTCTTACCTTTATAAGGCGACACTTTAGTGAGAATGACACCCACTAAAATTCCCATCGCCAGTCCACCAAAGTGACCACTTGTCGAGATATTCCCAAAAAACGAGAAAATCACATTAATAAAAATCAATCCACGAATGCTCGATATATCCTGAAAAGCAAACATCTCGGGTTTAACAAGCGTAAGATAGAAAAGATAACCCATCGCCCCAAAAATCGCACCACTTGCGCCAATCGTAAAACGGAAGATCGCCGTTTGATCGTTTAAGACAAAATACGAAATATAATCCCAAAAGAAGACGATCAAGCTTGAACCTAACCCCGCCACAATCAAAGTAATCGCATAGTTTTTTGAGCCAATTAACCGTTCCAGCGCCGCCCCAATAATGTAGAGCCCAAAAAAGGTATTAAACAAATAATGCAATAAGTTTCCATGTAAGAAAATCGCCGTAACAATCCGGTACCATTCATTAAACTCAAAAATGAGGACAAAATTAATCGCCCCTAAACGGGTCAAATCAATGTTCACAACCCCAAACACTAACTGCAAAACATACACAAAGGACACCACACCAATCATCACACTCGAGACAGGGTTGGTCTTCGTGTATTGATTTAGGTCCCGTGGACTTTGAAAAACACTCATAATTTCACTCCTTCATCAGGAGAATAAGCGGCACCTCAAGCTCCTCCGCTCGCTTCCCTGCATGATGCCCTTTAAAACCGGCATCTTTATCTAAACTAAAATATTTATCGGTTTTTGCGATGGCGACGTAATCGCCTAAACAATCGGTGACATTTTGATGTTTCTTACCAGTGCCTAAAAAGCCTTTATTAAGAAACGCTTGTGTCGTGTATAAATCAAAATCATCACTGTAGTCTTTATTAAAACAATCCTTAAACGCTTTGTGATCCTCAACATGAAAGACCACCGCACGCGGTTCATTCGATGGCTTAGCCTTTAAGGTCGCCATAATCGGCTGATCCAAAATCGCTAAAGGTTCAACATCAACCATGCCGTGATCGGCCGTGATGATCACGAGACTATCCTTAGGTAGTTTAGCATAAAACGCCTCAATTTGCGCGTTTAATGCTTGCACCAAACGTGCAGATGCTCTATCGCTCGGTCCAACATGATGCATCGTGTTATCGGGCTCAATATGGTAAAAATAGGTCAGCGTTTGCTGCTCGAGTTTAGCGATTTTTAGGCACCACTCTAAGCCTTCTTCAAACGTAG
>SKFS01000114.1 GCA_007117885.1 Candidatus Izemoplasma sp. | reverse complement strand
GCAAATCATCATCGCTTCGTAAAACGAAGACGGATAAAATCGATGCATTATCCATTTGTATGTTTCTCGACAGAAACAAATTTGACTTCAAGCCCTATACACTTAAATCTTATCATACTGAGGAGCTAAAGTCATTATCTAGAGAGCGTTTAGCGATTAAAAAACAGTTGCGAATTGAACTCAATAAACTTCACGCTTTGATAAGTATTACGTTTCCAGAATACTATAAAGTATTCAAAAACATTCAACTCAAAGTCTCTTATCACGTACTTAAAACTTACGGGATTCCAAGTGTCATCGCAACGACACGTATAGACGGTTTAACCAATACCTTACATAAAGGATCACGTGGCCACTATGGCTATGAACAAGCCGTAACCCTTAAAACGCTCGCTCAAGAAACAATTGGTCAAGATTCTAGGATATATGCCTTTCAAATTAAAGCCCTCGTTGAGCGCATCGAATTTCTCAACGAACAAATCAAAAGCTTTGAGGCAGAAATCAAACTCATCATCGATACCCACTTCACCTATCTACTTAGTGTCCCTGGAATTGGATATACAACCGCAGGCATCATTTTGGGTGAAATCGGTAATATTCTTCGTTTTAGTAATGCGAATAAACTACTAGCTTACGCTGGCCTCGATCCTTCTGTGTATCAGTCTGGCGATTATGACGCACCAAGAAGAAAAATCTCTAAACGCGGCTCCGCAGCCTTAAGATGGGCTATTCATATTGTGTCTTCTAGGATTATTCACTGTGATCAAACCTTCATTGATTATTACCAAAAGAAGATGAGCAAAGAAGGTAAAAGTTATTTAACAACATTAGGTCACGTTACTAAGAAAGTCACAAGAGTCCTATACTCAATCATCAAACATCAGAAAGAGTTTACACCACAAACATAAAATAACTTACACCAGAGCTAAACTACTACACTTTGTGTAGTTCTTTAGTAATGCCTAAAACTAGTTCTTTTTTAAAAAATACAAGTTTTACTTGAAAACTAAATAGTTAGCTCTTTAGTTATTTTAACACTTGTTCACCTATTTTGTATGAAATTTGATTTAGCATTGATAATAATTAGTTCAAAACCCACCTATCTTCTAACCTTCTTCCTCTAAATAAGTCCAAAATCTAACGTATAAAAATCGAACACAAATGGTACAATTAAAGTGTCTAGGAAAGTACTTATCATGGACCCATCAAATAGTCGATAAAAATGTTTAATGGAGAAAACGATGAAGAAGATATTCACGTTTAGCTGTCGTCAAGAGTTTAGGCTATGGCTAAATCAAAACCATGATCATCATGAAGGTATTTGGGTGCGCTTTGACAAACGCAAAGTGATGCGCACTTTTAGCGCTGAAGAGGCGTTAGAAGAAGCGCTGTGTTATGGATGGATTGACAGTACCATCCAACGCATCGATGAAAACTTTTATATTAAGTACTTTGCAAAGCGTAAAACACAAAGCATTTGGTCTGAGAAAAATCAAATGATTGTTAAACGTCTAATCGAAAAAGGGGCGATGACAAAGCATGGCTTTAAGGCAATTGAAATCGCGAAATCACAGGGGCTTTGGGGGAAAACGTATAAAGAAGAAGATCAACATCAACTCGCCTTATTTTTAGCGTTAGTCAAACCTAATGAAGAAGCGTATAAAAACCTATTGGCGATGCCGATATCAATACAAAAAACTTATGCACGGCACTACTTCTCTGCAAAGCTCGATGCCACAAAGAAAAAACGGCTTAAAGAAATAACTGAACGTTTAAGTCTAAATTTGAAACCAATGTAATATGAAAGGTGTTCAGTATGTGTGCATGAAACGCAAAGCGCTTTGATTAATCTTCCCAATAGTTGAGTAATACCCTTTAAGCAATCAAAAAATCGTGCAATAGAAAAGATACTCTATGGCACGATTTCTTATGTAGAAAGTTGTTTTACATCACCTGTTTTGACTCTGTTTCATCGTCTGCATCCTTTTGAGGTGTGTTATGCTCATCAGGGTTGACGGCTTCAATCTCTGACGATTTTTGCTTTTCACGGATTTCGTTGTAAGCCACTAAACCGTATTTAATGCTTCGCCTAAGTGCCATTGTAACAATAAGAGCTAATAGCACTTCCGCTGTGAAATCCCCTTGAAATACAATATAAGATCCCCCAACAATCGCCCCGATATGTAACGCAAAAATCATGAAGTCATCATTGGATTTTTTACTGCAATCAGAGTAAAAATAAATAACCCCTCGAGCGATTAAAACACTACCGATCACATAGCCCAAAACTAATCCCAAATCTTCATCGAACAGCCATATCCACATAAGTAGAAAGATCCCTAATGATAAATGAACAATCATCTCAATGACATTAATGCGTTTTATCCAAATCGTATCCCATTTTGGTTCACGAATAAACATGTAAATACGGTAACCGGCAAAGCCTATCAGTATCAAACTAACTAAAGTTACGATAAGCCGTTCTGGGTTAAAGAAGGGCAGGGTAAAGGATAAAACAAGAAGCACACCAGCGCCAATAGCATGAAATAGCCAACGAAACTCGTTAAATTTTTCTTTCATTTTCCCCTAGTTCCTCTCTTGTTACTTAACTTAATTATATGCTTTAAAGGCGTTTATTGTCAAAGAATTTAAGTATTGCGCGAATGTTTGCGAATGATTGCTTAACGGATTGATAATCACTGTGTATTTTATGGAACTTCCTATGCTATAATGACAGTGATAGGATTAAGGAGTTGAGGGCTTTGCGGAAATATTTTCAGGGTCTGTTTATAGAAAAACACAAAAGGGATGGTTTTTTGGGACAAAATGTGTCCATGGTACGCTATGCCTCTTTTGGTTTGGCGGCGCTCTTTTTTTTAATGTTTATGGTCGCTTTCCAACGCTTTCAAACACTGCCTACCGTCTACCTCTTGATCTCAGTTGGGATGCTAATTATCGGGTTATTGAGCGTATTGATCACTGAAGAACACTTTGAGAGACGGGTTTTGAAATGGCTCATAAGACTTTATCCTATGCTTATAGTGAGTATTGCAGCAGTTAATGTTTACTTTGGGCAGGACTATATTACGGAAAGACTTCTTTTTTACGTGGTAGTATTTACTGTTTCATTTATCTCGATCAGTTCATACCGGTATGTTTTTCTCCTCTATTTTTATGCAGTAGCGCTTGTCATCATCACCATTTTGTTTAAACATGGCTTCGATAGTGATCTCTTATTTGCAATGGTGTTGTTCCTTTTATTTGGAGCGGTGATTAATCTCTTTTTTAACACACTTTATTTACGAATGTTTAGGGCAAATGATAAACTCAACAAAGGTGTTTATGAACTTGAATATACTAAGAACATCGCCCATATGATGATGGGCGTTACATCCGATATTTTACAGAACGAAGATATCGATAGCCTCTTAAATGTAATTATATCAAAGGCGGTTGAGGTCATACCAAAGGCGACTGCAGGAACGATCCTTTTAAAACAAGGTGATGAAATGAGGTATGCAGCAGCGTATGGGTATGATAAAGCGCGTTTAAGTCAAATTCGCTTGAGGTTTACCGATACCTTTCAATATCAAACGGGTAGTTTTACCAAGCCAGAAATTATTCAAGATACAGAGAGCTTTAATTCCTTAAAAGCTTCTCCAGAGTTTATAAGACAGTTGGTTGAGCACAAAATACCGCACAGTCAGTCTGTGATAACCTGCCCGATTATTATTGATAATGAAATCTACGGGTCCATCAACTTAGATAATTTAGAAGAAGAAAAAGCTTTTAAAGAAACCGAAAAGCCGATTGTTCAGTACCTTGCTGAACAGATTAGCTTAGCACTAAAAAACAAACAGTTACTGAGCAAAACACTATATTACACAAAACATGATATGCTCACAGATGCCTATACACGAATTTATCACGAAGAGCTTTTAACTAAGGTTTATGAAGAGGCTAAAACAACTCATCGGCCTTTTTGTCTTGCCATCATTGATATTAACAACATGAAGTATATCAATGATACATGGGGCCATCAAGCGGGAGATAAAGTGCTTATACATTTTAGTCAGCAAACGCAAAAACAACTTAAAGAGAAAACTCATTTATCTCGATTTGGTGGCGATGAGTTCGCCATCATCTTCGAGGCATCGAATGAGAGCCTTGCCCAAAAAGCCATCGACGACTTGCAAAGACACTTTGAAAAGAGTAAAGTTGAGATTAACAATCAACGCGTGGGTATCCGTTTCGGTGTTGGCATCGCTTGTTATCCTGTTGACGGTGAAAACCTAAGCACATTAATCAGTGTTGCCGATAAACGGATGTACGACAATAAAGAAAAAGTAAAATCGTTACCCGCAATGGAATGATTCAAAACCATTTTAGTTGAGGTCTAGGCTGAAATGGTTTTTATTATTTTGAACGAGTAATAGCTTGAATAGTCTAGTGAAAGAGCGGAAGTTTATGAAAAATACCTTTCACGATAGACAATGATTATGGTAGTATTATATCGATAAAGTTTTTTTGGAAAACTCTCCTTGATGGAAGTGTTTACCGTTATCAACACAAACGCCATTTTCTGAGAAATATAATGAGGTAGACTATGTTTAGAAGCTTTATTGGTGATCGTACCTTTTATCTAAAACTTTTTAGTATTACCGTACCCTTGGTGGTCCAACAGTTAATTACAACATCAGTACAACTCGTCGACAATGTTATGGTCGGTCGTTTAGGTGAAGAAGCGATTAGTGCGGTTTCTGTCATTAACCAGCTCTATTTTGTTGTGATATTAATCCTCTTCGGCATGATGGGTGGCGCAGGAATTTATACTGCGCAATTTTTTGGGTCTAAAGACTATGATAAACTGCGTCAAACATTTCGTTTTAAAGTATTAATGGCGGTGGCTTTATCCACCGCTTCGCTAATCCTTTTAAGTATTTTTGGCTATTCTTTAATCCGATTATTCACCACTACTGAGCTGACGGTGGGACTTGGAATGGACTATTTAAATATTGTCCGTTTTGGAGTTTATCCACTTGCCTTATCGATTGCGATTTCTACCACATTTAGAGAGATCGGCATAACAAAACAGATTATGGTGGTCTCGATTATCGCTGTTTTCGTGAACACCTTTTTAAATTATCTGTTGATTTTTG
>SKFS01000011.1 GCA_007117885.1 Candidatus Izemoplasma sp. | reverse complement strand
TAAGATATCGTGTTGAAAATGTTGAGTTTATTGAAATGCAAGGCAATTTCTTCACGTTTGAAACCGGTGAAGAAATGAAGTTGATTGTTCACAGTTCAAGTTATGGGGCTCATCTTTTAGGAAATATTCAAGCAGGGGATACTATCGAATGGATTGAGTTTACAGTTTATGATACCTTCCAAGGCGATTTACGTGCTGAAGCAGTTGTCTTCTCAGAGATTACTGAAACGTTACTAGAGAAGATTATCGCCAAAACGTTTAGCTTCCCAAGCAACGTAACAGGAAACCTAAACATGCCGACTACACTTGAAATCTTTGGTGTGAACTATGCAGAAGGACCAACGGTTATAGAACTCGTTTGGGTTAGTGACGATACCGATACGATTGCTAATGATGGAACCGTCACACGTCCAGCACCAGGGGAAGAGGATATCGATGTTGAAGTAACATTGACAGTTGTTGGCACAGACATTGAAAAAGTCTTTGAACTTAGTGTTGTGGCTATGCTTGAACAGGCAGAAGTTATTTATGAAACCGGATTCGAAGATTTTGCGAAAACAAGTTATGCACTTGCCACTATTGAAACAAACGGTGTTGAGTGGGCGTTATCTGAAGTTTTACGAGGAACCTTTGACAATGATGTGAAAAATGGCGATGCTGCATTACGTGGTAGAGCACCAGGATTCGCAGAAATATTACAAGATTTCCCGAATGTTGTAGCCATTAGCTTCTATTATTCATTGACTAACTTCTTCGACGAAGGTCAAGGCTTACTATCAGTTGAAATCTCTGGCGACGGTGGCGAAACATGGCTAGAAATTATGGCCCCAACCTCACCACCGGACACATTAACAGAAGTGAATATTACGATTGATTATGCTGCGCTAGACGGCATTAATGCAGGGGATTCTGTGCGCTTTAGACTTGTCTTTACTGGACAAGGTACAGCGGTAGGAAACCAAACAAGAATAAATGTTGATGATTTCGTTATTTACGGAAACTAATTAGTCTACTCTATTAAGCGGACAAATACCCGTATTTGTCCGCTTTGTTATTCGTTAAGTAGGCTAGAATAATAGAATTATGATACAATACAATGTTAGAGTTTTTAAAAGGATGATTTTATGAAGAGAATACTCAGTATTTTTCTGCTAATCATGGTTGTTTTACTTAACGGATGTTTAGCTGAAGACGAAGTAAGATTGCCTGATTTAGATGGTAAAGTTGAAAGAGAAATTTCGGACATACTTGAAGCAAAAGAACTTGAGGTATCGTTTACGTATATGCTCATTGAAAAAGAACAATCGCGTCAGTTTATTAGCTATGGTAACTTTTTAGAATCAGGGGATATCGTAAAGCGAGGGACGCGAATTGTTGTATTAGTCAGTGCCACGATTTTTAGTGAACGAGAGTACTTTAGGGTTGCGGATATTGATTATGACGGACCGCATCTCGATGAGGCGTTTTTTGATATCGAAGACTATTACCAGCAAATCGGTGTTCATGAAGATACTTTAGAACCGATTTATATTGGTACAGGTAAGGCGTTTCATGTTGAGTACGATCTCAGTCAGAATATCGGTCGTTGTATCGATGGCGATACAACCCGATTCCGTTACCCTCAAGGACTCATGGGTGTTATAACACAAAGCTCAAATGTACGGTATTTTAATATCGATACACCAGAAACATGGCCGCCTGAACGAAGAGAAGAGTGGGGAAAACAAGCGACAGAATATGTCTGTGATTTATTGGATGAAGCAGTGGAAATAGTCTTACAAACGGATCCTGGAGATGGCATTACCGATCGTTATGGGCGTTTACTGGCTTGGGTATGGATTAAACTTCCCGATCAAGAAGAGTATTTTCTCCTCAACTACATGGTGACACGACAAGGATTGGCTGAGGTCCGTTATCTATTTGGCGCAGGGGAGACAAATCAGACAATGTACGATGGCTTAACGTATACACAATGGATGTTTTTGGCAGAACAAAGGGCAAAAGATGAGTCTTTAGGGTTACATGGAGAAGATTTAGATTGGTATTGGGATTACGATAACAATCGACCACATCCAGACCGTTGGTAAGGAGGAAAGCTATGTATCACATCATTATTGATAAGATTAAACAATACGATAAAATCGTTATTCACCGTCATAAAAACCCAGATTTAGATGCTTTGGGTTCGCAGCTAGGGTTACAAGGCATTATTTATGATAATTTTCAAGGCAAAGAAGTTTGTGTCGTTGGTGATGAGAATGAGTTTTCCTTTATCGGTGCCATGGATCAAGTCGAGGATGCCTTTTATCACGATGCTTTAGCGATTGTAGTTGATGTGGCGGTCAAGGGATTAGTCAGTGACCACCGCTATCAATACGCTAAAGAAGTGATGATTATTGATCATCACCTCAACAAGAATGACTTTGGTGATCTTTGGTGTTCGTTTACAGACCATATCGCTGTAGCACAAATACTGACGCATATGGCCATTGAAAATGAGTTGAATGTTTCACCGGATACAGCAAACAAGTTACTTGCGGGAATTATTAGTGACTCGGGACGCTTCTTTTATCCCTCAGTAAATGCGATTACCTTTAAATGTGCTGCGTTTTTAATAGAAAAAGGGGCAGATTTACAGGCATTATATCAAAACATGTATAACGAAGATTTAAACTACAAAAAACTGAAAGGCCATTTTATTAACCATTTTAAAACAACGAAAAACAATGTAGCTTATATGAAAAACCAAAACAATCTTAAAACACGTTATAAGGTTAGCACCTTTGCCGTGAGCCGAGGAATGGTTAATCAAATGGCAGGCATTGAAGGTGTACCAATATGGGCAAACTTCACAGAAGATGATGATGGCTTAATACTATGTGAGTTAAGAAGTAAAGAGCTACCCATTGTCAACATCGCTAAGAAGTATGGCGGAGGCGGTCACGCACTTGCATGCGGTTGTACGGTTAATTCTTGGGATGAAGTGGATAGAGTATTACAAGACTTAGATGCATTACTAGAAAGCAGGCATATTAATGGATAAAGCAAAACTAACACAAATACACGAAAAAATACAAGCATACCAAACGATTATTATTACACCTCATGCACGGCCAGATGGCGATTGCATTGGCACGGCATTAGGCCTGAGAAACATTTTAAGAACGACCTACCCTAATAAAGCAGTGTATGCCGTAGGCGAAGAGACCGATTATGTTAAGTTTCTTGGGAAACTCGATCAAATAGACGACGCTGTCTTTAAAGGCGCATTGGTGATTGCGGTGGATACCGGAAACGAAGAACGAATCGCCGATCAACGGTATAAAACCGGAGATTTTTTAATTAAGATTGATCACCATATCAATGTGAGTCCATACGGTGATATTGATTATGTCGATATCCATCGACCAGCTGCCGCATTGATTATCCTTGACCTCTTCTTTTTGTTTGAAGATACGTACCGCATGACGATTGAGGGTGCAAAAGCGTTATTTACAGGAACATTGACCGATACCGGAAGATTTAAGTATCCCGGTGTCGACGGCGATACCTTTAGACATATCGCAAGACTTTATGATTTAGGATTGGATGCCCAAGAAATATACCGCGAACTCGACACAAAAACTGAAGAGTTAGTGCGATTTAAGGGGGATGTATTACTAAATTACCAAAAAACTGACAACGGTGTAGCTTATATAAAAATCACCGAAGAACTGATTCAAGAGTACGGTGTCAGTATTGAAGAAGCTTCCAGTATGGTCAATGAGTTGGGTGTTTTTGAAGATAGTCCAATTTGGGTGTTGCTTGCAGAGTACGAAGAAAAAATTGTCCGAGCAAGAATCCGCAGTAAAGGCCCTGCGATTAATGAAATAGCCGCCATGTTTGATGGCGGCGGCCACGCCTTAGCAAGTGGCGCAAATCTTGGTACTTGGGAGCGTGCAGAAGCGCTTTTGGAAGTTTTAGATCATCACGCTAAAACCTATAAAGAAACGCATTAATGAGGCGTTTCTTTTTTTGTTAATTTTCTGTTAACAAAGTTAAGCGGACTATGAAATTAAAGTAAATTATGGTATGCTTTGAATGGTTAATCAACACTACGGAGTGATGCTATGTTATTAACACAACTTGTCGATCATAACTGGACACAAACGATTTTTTTAGTTCTGGGTGGTTTGGGGATTTTTCTTTACGGCATCCATTTGATGGGAGAATCTTTAAAGTTACTTGCTGGGAACAAGCTTAAGGTATTGATTGAGAAAAGTACAAACACGCCATTAAAAGGAATTTTTGTCGGGATTATCATTACCGGTTTATTGCAATCTAGTTCAGGAACAACCGCTTTGACGGTTGGCTTAGTACGTGCTGGATTGATGACATTACCTCAAGCAGTCGGGATTATTTTAGGTGCCAATATTGGAACGACTGTGACAAGTTTTTTGATCGGGCTTCAAATCGCTAACTACGCTTTACCTATTATGGGAACAGGCGCACTTTTGATTTTCTTTATGAAAGATAAAAAGTGGAATCGATTTGGCGGGGTTTTACTTGGTTTTGGGATGCTTTTTTATGGTCTCTCCTTGATGGGTGGCGCGCTCAAAGTTTTTGTCGAGTACGATGCTTTCCGACAAGCACTATTAACGGTATCCAATGCGCCAGTATTAGGCGTTGCAGTTGGTGCGGTTTTAACAGCCTTAGTTCAATCTAGTACGGGAACAATCGGGATATTACAAGAATTATACACGACTGGAGCCATGCCTTTAGTCGGCGCGGTTGCAATTGTTTTTGGAAGCAATATTGGCACAACCATTACCGCGATTTTTGCATCGATTGGCGGCAGTGTTGCGGCTAAGAGAACTGCGGCTGCCCATGTGGTTTTTAATGTTTTAGGTAGTCTATTCTTTTTAGCGCTTATCCACCCGTATACAGCGTTTATAGAAATCTTAGAAAACCTTTTTTATGCGGGTGTCCCTGCCGCAATGACGATTTCTTTAGCGCACATTTTCTTTAATATTCTTACGACGTTTATTACATACTTCTTAATTAAGTATTTAGTCGCATTTACACAAAAAGTAATCCCTGGTGAGGATGCGATGGAAGGGGTTAATGTTGACCGTCTACAGGATAATCTTATTAAAGAAGCACCGGCTTTAGCCTTAGAGAATGCTAAGCAAATTATTATAAATATGGGGACGATTGTTGAAAGAATGTATACTGAAGCCGTTCAATATTCATTTAATGAAGATAAAAAGCTTTTAGAGAGTGGCCGTCAGCTTGAAGAAATTGTGGACACAATTGATCAAAAAGTGCATGATTATCTTGTTAAAGTTTCATTAACCGATCTCGATCAAAACTTAGCGCATTATCAAGCCTCTTATATCGATGCTATTCGAGATTTTGAACGGATTGCCGATCACTCACAAAATCTTTTTGACTTCTTTGAGTTCCGTTACGAAAACAAGCAAACGCTAACGCCAGAGGCGATAGAAGATTTAAAGCATCTTTATGCGGTTGTGACAGACACGATTCGGATGACAATTGAAGCGTTTAAGGAAGATAGTAAAATTAAAGCTAAACAGGTTTTAGAATACGAAGATTTGATTGATACATTAGTCCGTAAATATCGTAAACGTCATGTTATGCGAACGAACGAATGCACATCGCCAGACTGTGATGATCAACTATTTGTTGATATTCTTTCAAATGTTGAGCGTATTGGTGACCACTGTACGAACATCGTTGATAACATTCTCCATGAAAACTACTATCAAGATGTTGAAGTTAAACATGCCTAAAGTGAGGTGAAGAAGTGCGTATTTTAGTAATTGAAGATGAAATAAGTATCTCAAAGATGTTAGAGTATGATCTTAAACAAATGAACTATGAAGTTGACGTAGCTTTTGATGGATTGAAAGGCTATCAAATGGCTAAAGAATTAGATTATGACGTGATTATTTTAGATTTAATGTTGCCCGGCATGAACGGGATTGAAGTGTGTAAAAAACTTCGTAAACATGGATGTGAATCGCATATATTAATGCTTACAGCTATGGATGATGAACTCCAAAAAGTTGAAGGACTCGATGTTGGCGCGGATGATTATGTGACAAAACCTTTTTCACCGCGTGAACTGACTGCGCGAATCAAAGCTGTTTCACGCCGTAAAAAATCAAGCGAGGATAAACATAAACTTGTTTATCAAACGCTTGAATTGGATAGTCGTAGTTATGAAGTTTTTGTTGATCAAGAAAAAATCGATTTAACGCTTAAAGAGTTTGAGTTGCTCGAATACTTGATTGTGAACAAAGGTCGTGCTTTATCCCGTGAGCAACTATTGTCTAAACTATGGGGCTACAGTTATGATGGTGACACTAGAGTTGTCGATGTCCATATATTTAAGCTCCGTGAGAAAGTTCCCTTTCTTCAAGAAATGATTAAAACCGTAAGAGGGATTGGTTATAAATTACTGTAAGCGCAGAAATGCGCTTTTTTTTATGAACATTACTTTACAGTAGTTTAACACTATCATGATTAAAGATTAATCTTAATCATCTAGAATAGGGGTGAAAATTTAAGGAGGAGTCGAAATGAATAAAACAGTTTTACTTACCATTGCAGTTTTAATTACACTTGTTCTCAGTGCCTGTGGTGGCGCTGATTTTGAGTCAGAAAACATTAACGTTTATACACGGGATACGACATCAGGGACACGCGATGGATTTATGCGTGGTATCGGCTTTAATGAAGCAGCAGGAAGTGATGATGTATTAGTCGACGGTTTTGTAACAAGTAACAACACGGGGATTATGAGTGCGATAACAACGGACACAGCAGGCATCGGTTATATTTCGCTTTACAGTGTTAATGATACGATTAAAGCACTTAGCTTTAATGGTGTTACACCGTCTGTAGAAAACGTATTAAACGATAGTTATCTTCTAAAACGCCCCTTTGTGTTCATGCATCGCTTAGATTTTAGAAATGAGACTGAAGAAGCATTAACCTTAGCATTTATCGCTTTTGCGTTAAGCAACGACGGTGCGGATGTTATTAATGACAACGGTGCTGTCGCGACAAATACTTCTGGAAACTGGTCTTCATTAAGAAGTGATCATCCAATTTGCCAACAAGATAACTCTGCACACACCTTAGTGTTTGGTGGTTCAGACTCAGTGACGCGTATTGCTGAAGCATTAAGTGCAGCTTTTGCGCCTAACTGTGGGAATGTTCAAACCGTAAACAACCATACCGGTTCAGGTGATGGATGGCGTCGAACACAAGGCGACCAAAAAGATGGCGTTAACTATTCTCATGTTGGGTATTCATCACGATTCTTTAGAGATGGCGAACTAGAAACTGATCCTAGCGGTGCGTCGCGTTTTCAAATTGCCTGGGACGCTATCGTAGCAATCGTTCATGTTGATAACCCGGTAGACAATTTAACTGCAGATCAGTTAAAGCGGATCTATAGTGGCGAGCTAGAAACTTGGGGAGACGTCATAAACGATTAACTCGCGTGACATAAAAAAAATAGAAGGCCCTCGTTCCTATGGGCCTTTTAGTCACGAGATAGGAGGAAAGAAAGATGGCACATAAAAATACTTATAGTTTAAGCAAAATTGATAGTCTAACAACACGAGTTCTTTGGATTTTTGGTATCGTCTCTGCGAGTTTCATTGTTTTGATTAGCTTATTTATTACAGTCCGTGGTGTTCGGCCTTTTATCACAGACAACAATGGACTGGGAAATGTTGATTTGTGGCGGTTTTTAACAGACACAGTATGGTTGAGGGGGCCCACATTTGTCTCGACAGCCTACGGCGCTGGATTTCTAATAATTCAGACATTATACTTGGCTTTTTTGTCGCTTTTGCTTTCATTTCCAATCGGTGTTCTCACCGCTTTATTTATCGCTAAAATCGCACCAAAGCCTATGGCAGCGATGATGCGCGGTGTTGTTGAGTTAATGGCTTCGATTCCTTCCATTGTTTTTGGGTTAGTCGGTGTCGGCTTTTTTCTACCGATGATTTATAACTTAGCACGTTCTTTAGGCCAACAAAGCCCTGGAGGTAACGGAACTTTGGGGATTGTTATTGTTTTGGCAATGATGAGTTTGCCAACGATTACCGCGATTAGTGAAGTGTCAATTCGAGCGGTAGATCAATCGTTAGAGCATGCGTCATTAGCATTAGGAGCTTCTCCAACACAAACACGATTCAAGATAACCCTATTGGCTGCAAAATCAGGAATTTTCTCAGGTGCAATCTTAGCGATTGGTAGAGCACTTGGAGAAGCGACTGCGGTATCCTTAGTTGCAGGGAATGCGCGTAGTGGTCCTAATTTCGGACTATTTAGTATCAATTCAACCTTGACCTCAACGATGCTTGAAGGACTTAAAGAAACGACAGGGATTGATTACGATATTCGGTTTTCAGTTGGCGTCTTGTTGATGATTGTCATCTTACTGACTAACTTGATTCTAAACACAATTAAGAAGAAAGTGGGAAATGTCCATGTCTAGACGAAATATCGCTCAATTGCTATTGGATGGAACCACCTATTTTGCGACACTTCTTTCAATCATTGCTTTAGGACTCATTTTCGTCTACGTATTTCGCGAGGGTGGTCATCTCTTAAGTGTGAACTTAATTCGTAGTGATTATCATGCAAGAAATTTTGTCGGTACATTAAGGGAAGAAAGTCCAGGGTCTTTTCCTATAGAGAGTTTTGAAGGAGACGATTTGTTTCCTGTGGAGCGTTATGGCATTGTTTTACAACAAACACAGGATTTAGCTGGGGATACAGTCATTCGTGTTTATTATGTCCACGAAGCATCACCGTTAAGACAATTAAATAACCAAGATCCAACAACGAATGAGCGAACGATTTCTTTGCAAGAAGGGATGATATTGCGTCGTGTTTCGTATCAAGAACATCCGACATCCTTGACGAGTCGTGGGGCATCAATGATGGCTACAGATATGAATGATTCACAGCGGGAAATACGGGAAGTGTTGTTTTCCTTAGAAGGTGGTGGGATTCGTGGATCGGTGATTACAACGGTCTATCTCATATTTCTTACATTGTTCATCGCGCTTCCTTTTGGTATCCTCACCGCGATTTATTTCAATGAGTTTGCTCCAGTGAATAAAGTGACTAAACTAATGAGAAATTTCATTGAAACACTGACAGGCGTACCTTCAATTATTTATGGATTACTTGGCATTACCGTCTTTGTTCCTTTGACTGTGCGATTAACGCCGGCTTCAAACGCAAATCTTATTGCCGGCGCATTAACATTAAGTGTTATTTTACTGCCTGTGATTATTCGGACCACTGAAGAAGCGCTAAAAGTTGTGCCAAATGATCACCGATGGGCGTCCCTTGCACTGGGTGCAAACAAAACACAAACAACCTTTAAAGTTGTCTTAAAACAGGCATTACCCGGTATTTTGACCGCGACCTTTTTGGGCATTGGACGAGTGATTGGTGAGTCTGCAGCCTTGATTTTTGTCTTAGGGACGGCGATTCGCGATCAAGTTCGGATATTTGAACCTTCGACTTCATTGGCTGTGCACATTTGGTCGATGATGACCGATGAACCGGCAAATATAGCATTATCAAGTACTATTGCCTTAATTATCTTATTAATCGTTCTCGTTTTAAATGTTTTTATTAAAGTCACCGTATGGGCTTTCAATAGGAAAGGAAGTTACTAATGAAAGAAGTATTTTATGTAGAGAATCTTAGTTTATATTACCGTGATTTTGCGGCATTAAAAGACATACAACTCGCGATTTATAAAAACCAAGTGACGGCATTAATCGGACCATCCGGGTGTGGTAAATCAACATTTATTCGATGCTTGAATCGAATGAATGATCTTATCCCTGAAGCACGAATGACGGGCTGTGTTCGATTTGATGGTGAAGAGTGTCAAGTTTCCGGGTATGATGTGATTGGTTTAAGAAAAAAAGTTGGGATGGTATTCCAAAAACCGAATCCATTCCCTATGAGTATTTTTGATAACGTCGCTTATGGTCCAAGACAACAAGGATTAAAGAACAAAGAGAAGTTAAAAGTTGTTGTTGAACGGGCTTTAAAACAAGCCGCACTATACGATGAAGTCTATGATCGTCTGAATGATTCGGCACTAACCTTAAGCGGTGGACAACAACAGCGACTTTGTATTGCTAGAGCTTTAGCCATGGAGCCAGAAGTCATTTTGATGGACGAACCCACGAGTGCTTTAGACCCTATTGCGACACAACGCATTGAGACATTGATTGAGGATTTAAAGAAAGAGTACACCATTGTAATTGTGACACACTCAATGCAACAAGCCGCACGAATATCGGATTACACGGCGTTTTTTTACATGGGAGAATTGATTGAATACGACAAAACAGATGTCATCTTTTCACTCCCAAAACATAAGCAAACAGAAGACTATGTAACAGGAAGGTTTGGATAATATGGAACAAAACTTACGGAAAACATTTGATGGTTCCTTAAGACAGCTTAAAGAGCAAATGCTAGCGATGTTCACAGAAGTTGAGACTGCCTACAAAATGATGTTTAAAGCCTTAGAAAAAATGGATAATCAATCGGCTCAAGCGTTGATTGACAACGATAAAACAATCAATAGCTTAGAAAACACGATTAATGAAACTGCGTACTTAATCATTTTAAAGCAATGTCCTGTCGCGAAAGATTTACGACTTATTTTAACGGCGATTAAAATTGCAAGTGATTTAGAACGTATGGCAGATTATGCGACGAACTGTGGGATGTATATTTTAAAAACAAATCGTATAGAGAAAGCGTATAATCACGAAATACTCAAGTATAAAAACTATCTACTAGATATGTTAAGCACAATTAAAAAAGCCTATGATGAAAACGATGTATCGGTTGCTTATGATGTCTGTGATAAAGATAATCGAATCGATTCTTTATACCGTCAGCAGCTCGAAGATTTTGTTGAAGTGGCTAAAACAATGACAGATGAAAAAGCTGAAGAAGCAAGCCGTGCGTTGCTTGTGATTAAACAGCTAGAAAGAGCTGGAGATCACATGACAAACATCGCTGAACATATCATATATTTAATCGGTGGAAAACTCGTTGAACTAAACTAGTGTTTTATGCCAAGCTATTTGATATAATAACGACACAAAGGAGGGACTAATTATGGCATCAAAATCCTATTATCCAACAATGGTCGTTATTTATTTACTCGCGATGGTATTGATGATCATTAATCCGACGACACTGTTCATTATTTTCACCGTGGTTGTACTCATTATGTTTCAAATTGTTTGGTTTGTATATTATCAAAATAGCCTAAAAGAAGAAACCAATCAGTCTTTGAGAGAGCTTGAGTATAAACTTAATAAAACGATGCGCTATCGCGATGAAACACGCCAGCAGTTTACATCGCTAGCAGAAGTTTTAGGGAGTGGTTTGATTCGTATTGATGAAAACGAACGGGTTCGTGAAATTAATACGTATGCAAAAGATACGTTTGATTTAAGCGATGCTATCGATCAGCCTTATGACGTTTTGAAAAGGCATAAGACACTGTATAATCTTATCCATGAAGCCTATTTAACTGAAAGAGAAACACGGGGTCAAATTGTTTATAATGACCGCTTTTTTGACATAAATAGCGCACCGATATTTGAGAGTAACCTTTATCATGGGTGTTTAGTCTTAATTCATGATATCACTCAAATTAAAAATGCAGAAACCTTTCAAAAACAGTTTACTGCAGACGTTACTCACGAGTTAAAAACACCTCTAAGTGCTTTAAAAGGGATCTCCGAGATTTTATTGCGTGATCAGGATATGCCATTAGAGAAACGACAAGAGTTTGATAAAATCGTCTTTAATCAAAGTGAACGTTTAGAAACGATCCTTAATGACTTACTGATTATTTCTAAAATGGATCGTTTAGATTATGAACTCAATATTAAGCAGCTCAATATTAAGCAGTTGCTTGAAGATGTCATTGACTTATTGCGAACTCAAGCAGAAGATAAAGGGTTAGTTGTTGAAGCAACTATTGCAGACGACACCATTTACGTTGATCCTCTTAAAATGGAACAAGTGCTGCTAAACTTAGTGAAAAACGCCATTAATTATACAGATCAAGGTCAAATTACAATCAAAGGATATATCGATAAAAAAGAGTATGTTATTGAAGTTCTTGATACCGGAATAGGGATTAAGAAAAGCGATCAGGAAAAAGTCTTTAAACGCTTTTATCGTGTAGACGATGCAAGAAGTCGTGCGTCAGGTGGAAGTGGACTCGGATTAAGCATTATTAAGAACGTGATACGGAAGCATCATGGGACCATTGATTTACAATCTACTTTTGGAGAAGGTTCACGATTTATAATTCGTATTCCACGAGTTCAAGAAATCCGTTGATTTTACTTGAAACTTATAAGAACATAGGATATAATACATACGCATTAAAAAAGATTGTAGAAAACGGAGATTTCATGGCTAAAATTCAAGGATTTCTTAGAGTTAAAAATAACGGCGCTGAAGAGGTCATTCAAGTACGCGGTGTGAAACTAGAAAATCGTTGGATTGTCTATGATAGCGATTCAGTAAAATACAGTTTTGACTATAGTGAAGCAGATTTAAAGTACAGTAAAGTCTCAAGTGAAGCATTAGACATTGTTTTTGATCTTAAAAAGACTACAAAAGCGAATTATTGGATTCTTCAACAGCAAATGCAGTTTTCTGTTAAGACAGATGTGCTGCGAGTCGAAGATCAAAACATTTTTGTTTCATACCACTTGTATCAAGATGGCGCGCGTTTAAATACCATTGAGTTTTCATTGATTTGCGACGCATTAAAGGAGGATTTGAATGATTGATTATAATGAACAAAGCCTGATTAACATCGCTGAGAATATTTTAGAAGAACGTCAACAACCGATTGAGTTGTATGAACTTTTTGATTTGGTTTTACAACAACGAACCATCGATGACGCGCTTTTACCAGACGTATTAAGTGCTTTTTATGCCGATTTAACTAGCAGTGCTAAGTTTGTTTACACGGGACAAAATACTTGGGATTTAAAAAAACATCAAAAGATTGAGTTATGGGAAAAAGATGGTTCTTTCTTTAATGAGTATGCCGAAATTGAAGATGAAGATCTCGATGCAATTATTGCGCAAAAAGCAGCGCTAGAAAAAGAGCATCAAGATCGGTTAGAGCGTTTAAGAGAAGCTGAGGAAGCGAAACGCTTAGCTGAGATTGAAGAAACAGAGACATTTACGGATGTTGAAGATATTCAAGTGGATGAAGATTATGCTCAACTTGAACCCTCTATCGATGAGGTTCTGACTGAAGAAGATCCTAAAGAAGAACCGATAGAGGTTGCCAGTGAAGAAGTTGTTGTTGAAACTGAAGAAGAAGTTGACGAAGAGTATGATGACTTCGATGAAGACGAGTATAATGAGTATATGGATACTTATGAAGATGAGTATGACAAATAAACTTAGGTGTTGAATTATCCATTGAATTTGATATAATTTTAGTGGGCACTCTAAAAATAAAAGTTCTCCGTCGGAGGACTTTTTGTTATATTTGAGGTGGATTATATGAAACAGACTAAATTTATTTTCGTGACCGGTGGGGTTGTCTCAAGCTTAGGTAAGGGCATTACCGCCTCGTCACTTGGACGTTTACTCAAAAACCGTGGATTGAAGGTTTTTATGCAAAAGTTTGATCCCTATATTAATGTTGACCCTGGAACGATGTCTCCGTACCAACACGGAGAAGTTTTTGTGACGGATGACGGTGCGGAAACCGATTTGGATTTAGGCCATTATGAACGATTTATCGATGAAAATTTAACACAACATTCAAATATTACTACGGGTCGCATCTATAAAAACGTTATTGAGAAAGAACGTCGTGGGGACTATTTAGGCGCAACAATTCAAGTTATTCCGCATGTTACAAACGAAATAAAAGACAAACTTATTGCTGCAAGAGATGAATCGAATGCGGATATTATTATTACTGAAATTGGTGGGACAGTTGGGGATATCGAGTCACTCCCTTTTTTAGAGGCGATACGCCAGTGTCGTAGAGATTTTGGTTTTCATAATACACTTTACATTCACAATACGCTTGTTCCTTACTTAGATGCACCGAAAGAGCTGAAAACGAAACCCACCCAGCACAGTGTTAAAGAACTGAGAAGCTTAGGGATTAACCCTGATATTATCCTTTTGAGAACGTCTCACGAAATTACGAACAGTATGCGTGAGAAGATTGCCTTATTTTGTGATGTTAAGAAAGAAGCGGTCATTGAAGCGAGAGATGCCAGTATTTTATATGAAGTTGCCTTAAATCTTCAGGCTCAAAAACTTGATCAACTTGTCTGTGACCACTTTGACCTAAAGTGCAATGCTGCGGACATGATTGAATGGGAAGGTTTGATTAACCGCGTCAAACATCTAAAAAATGAAGTAAAAATCGCCATAGTAGGAAAATATGTGGCTTTGCAAGATGCTTATTTATCAGTTATTGAAGCACTAAATCATGCGGGGTATTACCATAATTCCAAAGTGGAAATCAAATGGATTAGTGCATCGGAACTCATTGATCAAAATCCAGAGGACTACTTTCATGATGTCAAGGGTATTTTGGTTCCTGGAGGCTTTGGAAAAAGAGCCACTGAAGGAAAAATTAGAGCGATTCAATATGCTAGAGAAAACCAGATACCTTTTTTAGGACTCTGTTATGGTATGCAACTAGCAACTATCGAGTTTTCTCGAAATGTCTGTGGTTTAACTGGTGCTTCCTCAACAGAAATTCATCCTGACACAAATCATCCTGTCATTCATTTGCTTGAAGGGCAAACCGAGGATATGGATAAAGGTGGTACCTTAAGACTTGGGCTTTATCCTTGTGAAATTGGTAAAGACACAAAAACTTATCAAGCGTATCAAAAAACAGAAGTTCAGGAACGTCATCGCCACCGTTTTGAGTTTAACAACGATTACCGCAATATCTTAGCTAAACACGGTTTAGTCTTTGCAGGCATAAACCCCGATCAAGACTTAGTTGAGATTATTGAGCTCGAAAATCATCCGTTTTTTATTGCAACACAGTTTCATCCTGAATTTTTATCAAGACCACAGCGGGCGCATCCTTTGTTTAAGGACTTTATAAAGCATAGCCTCAATCAAACCAAATAATTTTGAAAGCGTTTTAATTTATGATATAATTGTTTTCGTACATGAATATAAGGAGGAAGATTATGTTAAAAAAAAGCGTAATCGAACGCATCATTAATACCGCTTTAGACAGCCAAGCGGACTTTGCAGAAGTCTTTATTGAAGACAAAAAACAGTCCTCAATACTAATGCAAAGTAATACTGTTGAACAGGCTCTTAATCATATTGTGTTCGGCATTGGTATTCGTGTTGCCAAAGGGTATAACAGTGTTTATGGTTATACCAACAGTGCGAAAGAAGAGGATTTAATTCAGTTAGCAAGTGATTTATCAAAATCATTTCAAGGTAAACGTGTTCGTGAAACGATAAAGCTAGGTGAACTGAAAAAAGGAACCAAACATGCAATTAAGAAGATGCCTGATACAGTCGACATGAATGAAAAAGTGACAATAGTAAAACGGGCAAATGAAGCAGCTAGAGCGTATAGTGAAGAAATCAAACAAGTCTCTGTGAGTTATATGGATTATGTCCAAAATGTTTGGATTGCAAGCAGTGAAGATATTTATGTTGAAGACCAACGTGTTCGTACACGTCTTGGTATTCATAGTGTCGCCAATGATGGTAAAGACATGCAAAGTGGATTTAATGGTCCAGGGGGTCTTTATGGATTTGAGTTTTATGATACATTTAGTGTTGAAGAAGCGGCTAAAGAAGCTTCTCGCATCGCGGTGACAATGCTTCACGCCGATGAATGTCCAAGTGGTGTTATGCCAGTTGTAATCGATAATGGTTTTGGTGGGGTTATTTTCCACGAAGCGTGCGGTCATAGTTTAGAGGCGACATCGGTTGCTAAAAACGCAAGTGTATTTAGTGGTAAAAAAGGTGAGCAAATCGCGAATCCAATCGTGACAGCGATTGATGATGGAACCATTGAAAATGCTTGGGGAAGTGCGAACTTTGATGATGAAGGTAGACCTCAGCAGCGACGTGTATTAATCAAAGATGGCGTATTGAATACCTATATGATTGATCATTTAAATGGGATTCGTATGAAAGAGAACTCAACCGGTTCTGGGCGGCGCGAGTCCTATCGCTATGCACCGACATCGAGAATGAGTAATACCTATATTGATAACGGTGAGTCTTCGTTTGAAGAAATTATTAAAAACACTGAATATGGACTTTATGCTAAAAAAATGGGGGGCGGATCTGTCAACCCGTCAACCGGTGATTTTAATTTCGCTGTAATGGAAGGTTATCTTATTCGTGAGGGTAAAATTGCTGAAGCTGTAAAAGGAGCCACCCTTGTTGGAACAGGAAAAGATGCACTCAAGAAGATCGATATGGTAGGGAACAACTTACTGCGTGCACAAGGGATGTGCGGTAGTTTATCCGGAAGTATACCAACGGATGTTGGGCAGCCAACTTTGCGCGTTTCTAGTATGACCGTTGGTGGAAGAAAGGCGGCAAACTAATGAACTTCGATAAATTATTTGACATAGCAAAAAAACGTGGTGTTGAAGCAATTCAAGTTTATTTGGAAGAAAATGAACAAGTAGAGCTTGCGGTTTTTAAAGGAGAACTAGAAAAAAATCAGATGGCTAAAACCCATAGTTTAAACATTAAAGGTATCTATAAAGGAAAAATGGGTCAAATGACAACGGAAGTCATTGACTTAAATCAAGTCGATGAATGGGTTGAGGCGATTATTAAGAGTGCAACATTAATTGAATCAAAGGATGAAGTGTTTATTTATCCAGGGGATGACGATTATCCGAAAGTTGATGGCCTCTATCAAGCTCAGTTGAACGAGACACCTATCGAAGATAAAATCCAACTCGCATTCGATTTAGAAGCTAAAATGGCGCAAGCGGATTCACGTATTGAAATAAGTCAATCCTTCTATAATGAAGCGACAAAACGAGTTGTGATTCAAAACTCTAAAGGATTAAATCTTGAGAAGCGAGTTAATAACGCTTTTATTGGTGGACAAGTGGTTGCTCGATCAGAGGGTGATAGCCGTTCAGCTTTTGACTATACACAGTCTAATCTTTTAAGTGACTTCGACCTTGATAGCATTGCTCAAAAAATGGTCGATAAGGCGGTCTCATTACTCGGAGCTAAAGCCCTTAAGTCATCACCTTATGAGATTGTTTTAACAAACGAGGCAAGCGCAAGTTTGCTACAAGCATATGTGTCGATGTTTAGTGCTGAAAGTGTTCAAAAAGGAATGTCAAAGCTTAGCGATAAGATTGGTCAAGTTATTGCGAGTCCATTGATTTCTATCGTTGATGATCCATTCTTAGCGAAAAGTCCAAGAAGTGGAGCTTTTGATGATGAAGGGGTTAAAACGCAGTATCAAGAACTCATATCAGAAGGTAAACTTGAGAGTTATATGCATAACTTAAAGACCGCAAAGAAAGCAAATGCATCCTCTACAGGTAACGGTTTTAGAGGGAGTGTATCACCGACCAACTTCTATATCAAAGAAGGAAAATCAAACTATGAAGATCTCGTAAAAACGATGAAGAAAGGTTTGATTATTGCCGACTTACAAGGGACACATTCTGGAACCAATGCGATTAGTGGTGATTTTAGTCTTCAAGCAAGCGGGTATTATGTTGAAAACGGTGAAATTATTAAACCGGTAGCATTAATTACTGTCGCTGGAAATTATCTGACGATGCTTCAAGATGTTGAAGCGGTAGGTAATGACATGAAATATGCCTTTAATTTTATCGGAAGTCCAAGTTTAAAAATTAAGTCTCTCGCTGTTTCAGGAGAATAGATTCGATAATTAGAATAGAGATGTTAGATTGCCGAAAATAGCGACTAACATCTCTTTTATTGTGAAAACGTTAACTTGTAATTGAAAAGGCTCATTGGTTTACTTTTACAGTGTGATAAAGTATAATTAATTTGATTTTAAGTATAAATTAGGAGGCTATATAATGGGTTTAGTGTCAGCGAAAGAAATGTTAGTTAAAGCACGTAAAGAAGGATATGCGGTGGGACAGTTCAACATTAACAACCTTGAATGGACAAAAGCAATACTCACAGCTGCAGAAGATAACCAATCACCAGTTATTTTAGGCGTATCTGAAGGTGCTGGGAAATATATGGTTGGGTTTAATACTGTCGTAGCCATGGTCACTAACATGATGGAAACCATGAAGATTACCGTTCCGGTTGCTTTACATTTAGATCACGGGTCTTATGAAGGGGCGCGTGCGTGTATTGAGGCGGGTTTTACGAGTGTTATGTTTGACGGATCACACTACCCGATTGAAGAAAACATTCATAAAACAAAAGAAATCGTAAAATACGCCACAGAACATGGGATTAGTGTTGAAGCTGAGGTCGGCAGTATCGGTGGTGAAGAAGACGGTGTTACAGGAACTGGAGAAGTTGCTGATCCTAAAGAGTGTAAAATGATTGCCGATTTAGGAATTACAATGCTAGCTGCAGGGATTGGAAATATTCATGGCAAGTACCCTGATAACTGGCAAGGATTGAACATGGAAGTATTAAAGGAAATCGGAGAGACAACTGACGAAATACCTTTAGTGTTACACGGCGGCACAGGGATTCCAGATGATATGGTTAAAGAAGCAATTTCTTATGGTGTTTCAAAAATTAACGTTAACACAGAATGTCAACTTGTTTTTGCTGAAGCAACACGTAAATACATCGAAGAAGGTCATGATTTAAAAGGAAAAGGATTTGATCCAAGAAAACTCCTTAAACCAGGATCAGACGCTATCATCAAAGTCGTTAAAGAAAAAATGGACTTATTTGGTTCTAGTTTTAAAGCTTAAGAGGAAGTGGTTTTATGAACCAATTTGACTTTATTTTGAAAGATTTTGTCAATTGGAAACTCGATAATGTAGAAGTTTTAGAGAAGTTTAAACACCATGGTTCATTGATTTATGATCGTCTTGAACCGGTATACGTGGTATTAAACTACATTTATGAAAGAGCTGTTGAAGATAACGATTTGAGTGAAGAACTCGAAACGATTTTTCAAGTGGGACTAAACTATCTTCATGCTCAGTTTGAAGTCATCCGTATTTATTATGAGAAGCTTTTTAACTCAAGCTGCGAGATGTTTGAAGCGTACACACCATTAGTTGGATATTTACTGTTTATCTCTGACTTAAGGGCGGATTTAGAAGCCTTCGAAAACGACATTGATTTCCATGATTTAAACGAAGTTGAGACAATGATTGAGAACATGATTGCAGAACATAGAGATGAGTTTGAGTATGCTGCCAATCGATTGAACAAAGCAACCTATAATATCGTTAAAAATCTTGACTTTGAATACGTTAGTATTATTGATATATTTGTTGAAATTGCAGAGAACTTAAACATACCGCTATCGACAGATACAACATTTCTAATCGGAAAAGACATCTAGAAATTAGATGTCTTTCTTACAAAGGTGATAAAAATGGGCATGATTAGCGACATTAAAACGATAAAAAGAAAAGATCCAGCAGCAAGACATTGGCTGGAAATAGTGCTTACCTATAATGGTATGCATGCCATTTGGCTATACCGTATTTCACATGGATTGTGGCAGCTACGATTAAAACTTATAGCGAGAATTCTTAGTAGTATAGGTCGTTTACTCACTGGGGTCGAAATTCATCCGGGCGCTCGAATTGGCAAGAATGTTGTGATTGATCATGGTACGGGTGTGGTCATTGGTGAATCAACGATTATTGCTGATGAGGTGTTAATCTATCATGGGGTGACACTTGGAGGCACGGGTAATGATCGCGGACAAAAACGCCATCCCACGATATGTACCGGAGCAATGATTGCTGCGGGCGCAAAAATACTAGGAGATATCAAAATCGGGGCCTATAGCAAAATCGGGGCTAATGCTGTCGTTTTAAGAGATGTACCTGATTATTCTACAGCGGTTGGGATTCCTGCAAGGATTATCCCTAATGAATATAGTTCTGATAAAGTTTGTTCTTTATCTAGAAAATTAACAAAGGATTGATGGACGCATCAATCCTTTGTTTTTATCTAAATAGATCAGTTGATAAATACCGTTCAGCGTTGCTAGGAGAAAATGTTAATATGATATGTTTCTTAGTTAAGGATTGAGCTATTTTGAGTGCTGCAGCAACATTGGCTCCAGTCGATATACCCACAAAGAGCCCCTCTTCTTTTGCAAGCTTTCTTGCTATTTCAAAGGCTTCATCATTGGTGACACCAATGACTTCATCATAAATCGATGTATCGAGGATAGGAGGAACAAAGCCAGCACCAATACCTTGAATTTTATGCGGTGAAGGCTGACCGCCACTTAAAACAGGAGAATCCTTGGGTTCAACCGCTTTAATTGATAAGCCATCGAAATGGTTTTTTAGTATTGATCCCGTACCCGTAATTGTACCGCCCGTGCCCACACCAACAACTAAGTAGTCCAAGTGGTTAAAGTCACGAATGATTTCTTGTGCAGTTGTCCGCATATGGATTTTAGGATTATGAAGGTTTTCAAATTGCATTGGCATAAAATAGCCATTTTTTTGTGAAAGATCATGCGCAACACGGATGGCTTCCTTCATACCTTTAGATCCATCAGTAAGAATCAGCTGCGCCCCGTAACCTTTTAAAATCTTCTGCCGTTCAACACTAAGAGTATCAGGCATAGTAATGATAAGTGGGTAGCCTTTAGAGGCAGCTACAAGAGCTAATCCTATCCCCGTATTCCCACTGGTAGGTTCGATAATAGTCATTCCAGGTTTTAGCAAACCTTCTTGTTCAGCTGCTTCAATCATACTCAATGCGATGCGATCTTTGACGCTACCGCCAGGATTAAACCACTCTAGTTTTAAGTAGATTTCAGAGGGAAAATTCTTTGATAAAGATTGTAGCTTAACAATTGGAGTGTTTCCAATAAGTTCATACACTGAGTTAGCAATCATTTTATTACCTTCTTTCAATGACTATTATAACGAATTACGCATAAAAAAAATGGCAAATGCCATTTTATTTTTTTTGTCGCATGTGTGGAAACAAAATTACATCACGAATCGAGCGAGAGTTAGTAAACAACATAATAAACCGATCGATACCAAGCCCTAGCCCGCCTGCAGGAGGCATCCCGTATTCAAGAGCCTCAATATAGTCTAAATCCATTTCTCCAGCTTCAACATTGCCTAATGCTTTTTCTTTTATTTGAGATTCAAAACGCTCCTTTTGATCGACAGGATTGTTTAGTTCAGTAAAGGCGTTACCATATTCTCTACCGTCGATAAACAACTCAAATCGATCAGTAAAACGAGAATCGTTGATATTCTTTTTAGCCAAGGGACTAATTTCAACTGGATGCCCATAGATGAAAGTGGGTTGAACAATATCTTCTTCTACAAAAGTCTCAAACAAAAGATCAAGGATATGACCCGGTCCAGTGTAGTGTTTGGGAACTTCAAGCTTTTTCGATAGTGCAAAGTCTTTAGCGATGCCAAACGTCATTTTTGGATCCTTAAAATCAATGCCAAGTTTGTCTTTTACAGCATCAGCCATATGAATTCTTTTCCAAGGCTTAGAAAGTTCAATCGTTTTGTCGTTATAGGATAACGTTGAGGTTTTAAGGATTTTTTCACTCAAGTAATTGACGATATCTTCAGTTAAATCCATCATTGTTTCCATATCACCATAGGCTTGATAGAGTTCAAGCATAGTAAACTCAGGATTATGCTTTATGCTAATGCCTTCATTACGAAAGTTTCTTCCTAGTTCATAGACACCTTCCAGTCCACCAACCAATAAACGTTTTAAATATAGCTCAGGGGCAATACGTAAATAAAAAGGCATATCTAAGGCATTGTGATGGGTTTCGAAAGGACGTGCAGCACCGCCACCTAGTATACTATGTAAAATTGGTGTTTCTACCTCTAAAAAGCCCTTGTTATTTAAATACTCGCGGATACTTTGAAGAATTAATGAACGCGTGATGAATGTATTACGTGTGTCATCGTTTGTCATTAAATCGAGATAGCGTCGACGATAACGTTCTTCGACATCCTTCAATCCATGCCATTTCTCAGGAAGGGGTCGTAAGGCTTTAGTTAGATGAACATACTGATCAACTTTAACGGTTAACTCACCCATCCTAGTTTTCATCATCGTGCCGATAACACCAATAATGTCACCTAAATCAGACTTGTTGAACAACTCAAATTCTTGTTCACTCAGGTTATCTTGGCGAACATAAATTTGAATTTGTCCATACTGATCCATAATGTGTGCAAAACCAGCTTTTCCTTTACCCCGTTTTGTCATAATTCTTCCTGCAATACGGATTGGTTTTTGAGAAAGTTCATCAAGCGCTTCCTTTGTCATTTCTTGATAGGTTACATTGAGTTCTTGAGTGTTTGTTGTGCGATCAAACCGTGAGCCGAAAGCATCGATATTTTGGGTCTCTAAGTCTTTAAGCTTTGCCCTTCTTACACGTTCTTGTTCAGTTAAATGCTCCATCTGTTCACCACCTAGTTCAAATAATCTTCTTTTATTATTTCGTACATATCTTTAGCATCTTCTTTTTTTGTTGAATCAATGAGTTTCAATACTTTAATTGTTAAACGCTTATTGCCATACTGAATCACAATAATATCATCAATGCTCAGCTTAGAACTTGATTTAGCAATCGTGTCATTGATGGTAATTCTACCTGCATCAGATATCTCCTTAGCAATAGTACGGCGTTTAATAATTCTTGACACTTTCAAATATTTATCAAGACGCATCGTGACATCTCCTTTAGAAAGAGGATGGATAACCACCCTCTATGCTTCTGTTGGTTTAGCTTCTAACTTTTCAGCTTTTTTCGCTTTCTTCTTTTCCCACCACTCAAGGGTTCCGGTCTCGGTAATTTCGATAATATCTTCTCGTGTTAACGTCTCAACTTCAAGAAGAATTTCAGCAATCCGTTTTAGCAAGTCTAAATTTTCAGTTAATGTCTTCTTTGCTTTATCATAGGACTCATTGATAATTTTACGAACTTCATTATCGATCTCTAATGCAACGGTATCTGAAAAAGCTTTTTCAGAGGCATAATCACGGCCCAAAAAGACACTACCAGAGCGTTTTTCATATTGAATAGGTCCCAAACTACTCATGCCATATTCAGTAACCATTGCACGGGCTATTTCCGTTGCTCGTTGGAAATCATTATGAGCACCTGTAGAGACTTCATTGAAGACAATCTCTTCAGCGACGCGACCACCTAAAAGACCAGTAATTTGGTCAATCAACGCTTTTCGTGTCATTAAGAATGACTCTTCTTCTTCAGGAAGCATCAAGTTATATCCGCCTGCTTGACCTCTAGGAATAATCGTAACTTTATGAACGATGTTGGCGTTATCTAACTTAATGCCTAATACAGCATGCCCGGCTTCGTGATGTGCAATAAAATCGCGCTCACGTTTTGAAAAGACTCGGGATTTTTTTGCAGGGCCCATCATAACACGGTCAACCGCTTCGTCGATATGGTAAAGACGAATCGAACTTTTATTTTCTCTTGCAGCCAATAGCGCTGCTTCATTTAGTAAGTTTTCTAAATCTGCACCAGTAAAACCAGGCGTTCTACGCGCGATTTCTTCAAAAGTAACCGAGTTGTGAATCTTTTTATTACGCGCATGGACTTTGAGAATTTCTTGTCTTCCTTTGACATCAGGCCGATTAATGGTAATTTGGCGATCAAATCGACCAGGTCTTAACAATGCTGGATCTAAAACGTCTGCACGGTTTGTTGCGGCCATTACAATAATCCCCGAGTTGGGTCCAAAACCGTCCATTTCGACGAGTAATTGGTTTAATGTTTGTTCACGTTCATCGTGGCCACCCCCGAGTCCAGTACCTCTTTGTCGACCAACGGCATCAATTTCATCAATGAAAATAATGCATGGTGTCGTCTGCTTAGCTGTTTTAAACATATCGCGTACACGGCTTGCACCCACACCGACGAACATTTCCACGAAATCAGAACCACTTATACTATAAAACGGGACCTCAGCTTCACCAGCTACAGCTCTCGCAAGCAAGGTTTTTCCTGTTCCTGGGGGACCAACTAATAAGACACCTTTAGGAATCCTTGCACCTAAGTTCATGTATTTTTTCGGATCTTTTAAGAAGTCAATGATTTCAGATAACTCTTCTTTTTCTTCATCCACTCCTGCTACATTCTTAAACGTCGTTGTTTTACTTCGATTCATTTTTGCGCGGCTTTTACCAAAATCAAAAGCGCGATTATTTCCACCGCTACTGCGCATAAAGAAACTAATAAAGACAATAATTAAAATAATAGGTAACAAGATGAAAAGAATGTTCCAAAAACTATAGGTGGCACCCCTAGCATGCTGATAAGAGGCAACATTATCACTTTGGTCTGCTAAATTAACAATAGTGTCAAGAAATACTAACGGGACATCTAAATAATACCTTTGGCCTGAGCGATTAAATGGGTATCCAGGATCCCCTTCATTGACGACGATAAAAGTCCCTTCTAAGGAGACAGCTTCACGATTAATATCACCGGAAATAGGACTAGAATTAATCGTATCAATCTTATTATCTCTAAGGTATTGCATAAACTCAGAATAGCTTAACTCTTGAGGTTCTTCTCCAGACTGTGTGTAATAGAAAATCGCTGAAAAGACAAATAAGAGAATAAGCATCATCACAATGATATTCCCGATTTTATTCGCTTTAGTTACAGGAGGTCTTGGAGGTTGTATTTGTTTATCTGGCATTTTTCACTCACTCCTTTGAATAAACTTCTGGTTTTAAAACACCAACATAAGGTAAATTACGGTATCGCTCTTCATAATCCAAACCATAGCCAACTACGAAGACTTTAGGAATCTCGATGCCAACATAACGTGGAACGAAATCGATAATTCTTCCTTCAGGTTTATCGACTAATGTGACAACATTTACAGAGAGCGCACCACGATATTTCAAAAGATCAACGACAGCATTGATGGTTCGTCCTGTGTCAACAATATCTTCAGTTAATAGAACATGTCTACCTTTTACAGGTGTGCCTAAATCCATATCGATCTTTACATCACCTGTTGATTCGATACCACCATGGTAACTCGAAACATTCATAAATGCGACCTCTAAGTGCATGTCGAGCTCTTTTAATAAGTCTGACATAAATGGAACGCATCCCTTTAATAAGCCGACAAAAAGTGGAAACTTATCGTGATAGTCTTGCATAATTTCCGTACTTAGTCGATGTATTATCTCCTTAATTTCATTTTCAGAAACCAATACTTTCTCAATATCTTTTTCTAACATGTTTCACCTCATATACATAGATTTTTCGTGTCTTTGGTCTTTGGTATTTATACAGTTTTAAAAAAGGAATCCACAATACTTCCTTTTGATTTGTCAATAAGAATACTTCATCACGCATTGAGGGAGCCAGCTTTTTGTCAATAAACAAATCTTTAATCTTTTTACTACCAAAAGATAGCTTGATTTTATCGCCTCTATTGCGTGTTCTTATGTATAATGGAAATACTAATTCATTATACCACAAGACACAATAATTTGAAGAGATATGTGTATTTTTATCATAGGATACAACAAAGGATAACTGTTCATCTACAAGATATGTTCCGGGTTTGTTAATTTCAATAATCGTTCTTTTGGTTTGGGTATCTTTGAGAATAAAGAAAAAATTATATTCTTTGTGAATAGCGTAGATACCGGATAGCTTATAGACGAAATTTTTAGGCTGTTTTAGTTGTTCAACAATAGAAAATAAGTGTTTTCGAGTAACCTGTTTTTTTGAGTATAAGCTAAGGTAGGTTTTTAAAATCGTTTCTTGTAAATAGGGATGAAACGAGAGAAATTCATTTACTGGAATTTTATCTTTTGAACTCAGATAATGGTTTGCTTGAGATACAAGTCTTTCTTTTAAGTTTTTCACAGAAGTGTTTAAAGAAAGAACTAGGGTATCAAACTGAGGATTCTCATGTCTTAAAAATGGAATGATTTCATGTCTAAACTTGTTCCTTGTATAGCGTAAATCTTTGTTTGTACTGTCCTCAAAATAAGGTATAGAATGCGATATAGAATAGTTGATCAGTCTCTTCTTATAAATCGATAACAAAGGTCTAATTAAAAAAATGTTATCAAGTCTTTGTACCTCTTTCATCCCAGAAAAGTCCAAAGGGTGCATTGAGTGAGTATAGCGCATGCATATCGTTTCTATTTGGTCATCAAGATGATGTGCTAACAACACTTTATCGGTTGTGTATTTTTCAGCTAAGGATTTAAAGAAAGCTAATCGCTCTTGACGGGCAAAATCTTGAAAATTATGACTAGGCTTTGTGTTAAGGACAAATCCTTCAAATCTTATATTTAAAGAGTTAGCATACTTTTTCACAGCAGTATACTCTTGATCAGACACCTTACGCTTTTTATGGTTTACATGCGCAACCACAATGGGGTTTGAGAGGCGAGAAACCATATGCAAAAGAACCATTGAATCAACGCCGCCACTAACAGCAACAATCAATGTTTCGTTTGGCCCGAAATAATCATTGGGTCTAAAAAAAATGTCTTTTTTTTCACACATGGTATCACCTTATCCATATTATATCACAAAGACACTAGTCAAATGATTGTTACAATGAGGTAAAATCTTTTTGAAAGCTTTATATTAAGTTCAACTATGCTGTGATATAATTATCATTAAGTTTAATCAAAAAATGATGAGGTGAAAATCCATGAATCATAATCTCAAGTTGAGTTATCGCAACACTTTTTACATTGGCTTTGGATTCTTTTCTATTTTAATGCTATGGCAGATATATAATACTTATGCCCCGATATTTTTAGCAAGATTGCTCAGTGATACAGGGGATATAGACCCAGAGTCTGCACCTTTAGTCGGAGTTATCATGGCGCTAGATAACTTTTTCGCGTTATTCATGTTACCGATATTCGGTATTTTATCGGATCGAACTAAAACACGTTATGGTAGGAGAATTCCTTATATTGTTTTAGGAATGTTTGTCGCAGCGATTATTTTTCCTTTGATTGCAGTTGCTTACATTTTAAACAGTTTAGCTGGAGTTATCATTATGATGTTATTGGTTTTGATTGTAATGAACGTATATAGAAATCCTGCAGTGGCATTAATGCCTGATGTTACACCCAAACCATTGAGATCTAAAGCAAATGGAATTATCAATTTGATTGGCTATGTCGGTGCCATTATTGGCGCAGCGTTAGTGTTGGTTTTTGGTGAAGCGGTTGACGACCCTATTTTAAGCATATTACCCTTTTTAATAGTTAGTGGGGTTATGTTAGTGGCTATGATTATTTTGTTTATCAAAATTAAAGAAAATAAAATCGTTGAAGCAACACGTGAAGATATGGAAGTTGGCGAAACTTTGAGTGAGACGTTAGGAACGATTGATGAAAACGTACCATTAAGTAAGCTCGATAAAAAGAACATGCTTTATATTTTAATCGCTGTGTTCTTGTGGTTTTCAGCATTTAATGCGATTGAAACGTTCTTAAGTTCTTATTCTGAGACAGTTTTAGGCGATGTCAGATTAGCTGGAACCATTACGATTATTCTGGTTGTTTCATCTATGATTGCATTCATTCCTTCTGGCTTACTTGCGGGTGTGATTGGGAGAAAGTTCTCAATTGTTTCTGGATTATTAACGATGGGTGTCGGCTTAACATTGTGTTTGATAGCAAATGAAGCAAACGTAGTATTCTTTTTAGGTATTTCTATGAGTGGTATCGGCTGGGCGATGATTAACGTAAACTCCTACCCAATGATGGTGGAAATGTCACATCGAAATAATGTAGGTAAGTACACAGGTTACTATTATACGAGCTCAATGTTGGCACAATCATTTACACCGATTGTTGCTGGTGCATTCATTTTACTCATTGGAACATTCCAAGTGCTCTTCCCCTATGCTGGCGTTTTAGTTACTGCTGCTTTTGTAGTATTCTTGTTTGTTAAGGAGAAAAAAGACGTGGTAATGGAGGTGAAGAAAGGCTTTGATGCCTTTGATGTAGAATGAGTCTATCAAAGAAAATGATTAAGGTTGTTCTTGCGAGTGATTCTCAAAGACGAAGAGACTTAGTCCCTTATTTAACAGGAAAATATAGCTTTGCTTCCCCTAAGGTTGAAGAGATAATCAATCCAAACTTAAGCCCAGCAGAAGCCGCAATGGATCTAGCTGATAAAAAAGCTAGAAGCGTTTTCCATAAGAGAATGTTGCAAGAAGTCATTGTTATTGGTTGCGATACAATTATAGTTTTAGATGGTGTGATTTATGGCAAACCTAAAAATTTAAACGATGCTAGACAGATGATTAGAAAACTACAAGGAAAAACGCATAAAGTTATCACTGGGGTTTCATTTATTAACCAAATATACAATGAGACATTTTATGTTGAGTCAGAAGTAACAATAAAACGATTAACTGATTACGCTGTTGAGGAGTATTTGAAGGCAGCAGATTATCTGGAGTATGCTGGTGGCTACGCTCTCCAAGATCGTGATTTTAACATTGTCGAATCATACAAAGGGAGTGCTTCTAATATTATCGGGTTTCCATTAGAAAAAATAGGAGAAAGATATTTGAATAGGGTTGATAAAAAGATTAGGCGACTCGAAATCGATAGAAAGTATCGTGAAATTTATGGAGATGATGATTAGTTTATTAAGGTTCGATTATTTCGGACCTTTTTTTGGTTTAAATTCGGAGTTTTAAGTGATAATCTTTTATCTACCCTTTTGTGATTACTGTAATATAGTGTAAAATAAATGTATATCATGGGAAACAACTAACTTAATAAAATGAATCATGGTAGTATAAAATTACTCTTGGTGGTAGAAACTATGTTTAAACTCAAAATCCCGAAAGAACACCGAGCGGCTATTAAAGAAGCGCTGAGAATTGTTGAACAGGAAGAATATGAGTACGTTTTAACAACCGATAAGAATCTTGTGGAAAATGATAAGATTAATATCGTTTTCTCCATGGACGATTTACCTAGAGTTAATCGTATCATTGATGGTATCGTCAAAGGCGAAGATGTATTTATTAGTGGCTATAACGAACTTGGTCAAAAGAATCTTGAAGCAAAATCAATTCAGTATTTTATTGCTGAGGCGGATGATATATATGCATCGGTTCATAAAAAGAGATATATTATCAAGCAAAAGCTATACGAGTTAGAAGAAACATTAATTAACCACTACTTCATCAGAGTGAGCAAATATGCTTTAGTAAACATCAATCGTATTGATTACATAAAACCAGCATTAAATTCTAAACTGATATTAATCATGGAAAATGGTGATCAACTGGAAGTTAATCGTCATTATTACAAGGCCTTTAAAAAGGCATTGAAGCTTTAGAGGTGAGAAGCATGAATTATTTCATTTACATGCTTGAGTTCTTCATTAACAATATTCTTAAAATAACAGTGCTTTTAGTTGCGACTGGTATTTTTGTGTATCTATTACGTAAAATGTATCGAGAACAGAGATTAAATCAATTTTTGAGGTTGAGACAAAAAACATTAAGAAGATTCAGGTTTTCTTCAAGACGTTCTAGAATTATCGGATTGTCCAGTTTAGTCTTATTACCCATTATGTTTATTATCGTTTTTGTTGGAATGACGCGACTACCTAGATTAGATTTTGAAGAACATATTCGTCACATTGATAATGTTGAACATTTAGTCGAAATTCATCAAAGGTATCATCCAAACTATACAGCCATTAACTTTGGTTCAGCACCATCTGATGGGGATAGAATCCATGAGACAAGCATTGATGACACCTATTTATTTAGAAACCAAAACATGAGTAATGTCTTTAACACGATGTTCGTTCATCAAGGAAATTTGTACACATTATTTGAAGGTCATTTATCAATTATCGATTTCTCAAATGTTTCAGAGCCTAAAGAAAAGGGTAGTCTTTTATTTGCAGAGAGTTTTAGCGCTTTAGGTTTCTTTGTGAAAGAAGATGTCATTGTCGTTGTCGGAAAGAATACTGACCATTACAATTGTCTTCCCTATCGATTGGCTTGTTTAAACTATGATTTTGAGGATTTTGTGGAAATATATGTCTACGATGCCGAGGATTACACCCAGCTTGATCATATATCCATACCAGGTTATACAACGGACGTAAGATTAATTGACAAAGCCCTTGTTTTAGTCGTCAATCAACCTCTTCCCTATGATGGAGAAGGAAGACTTGATTCTAACCAGCTAGTCAATCATATGCCAAGCATTACGCACAATGGGGATGTATCTTATAACTTTTTCCGTGAAATTAAATACATAGAAGGAACAAGGCCCAATACATTTACATCAATTATTCATTTTAATCTTGAAACCCGTGAAACAGTTCATAAAACACTATTAACAGAAGATAACTACCATTTGTATATCAATGAAAACTCAATTTATATTTTTAATAACAGTTATATTTTTAAGGACATAGCTGACCACTTTATTACACCCGATCCTATCGATTACACTAATACTGCGATTACAAAGTATAACTTTAATGATGAAGAGCTAAACTATGTTAGAACTAGAATTATTGAAGGCGAAGTCTTCAGTCATCAAGCAATAGAAGTTTTAGAGGATATAATTCTAGTAACAATAGATAAAGATAATGTTTTAAAAGCCGTTAGGCTATCGCGTAATTTAGATTTATATGAGATTTATGATTTGCCATTACAACATGGAGTCATATCTGCAAGTGTTCAACAACAACATATTTACCTTGATACAGATGATAAATCATCGAATGCTTATCGTGTCCAATTACTTCCAGAATTAGCCCAGGTGAGTTATCAAATTATTAGTCAAAGTGAACTCCCAATGCTACACTCAATTTCTCGAGAAAACTATTTAATGGGATTAGCTTTAAAGCCATTATTTTCGATGCGCATTTATCACACAAATGATTTAACAGATGGAATAAAATACTCTTGGCCATTAAAAAACATAGAGCAAGACCACGGTGGAAATGAGCAACGATTTGATATAACAAGAATTTTTAATGATGATATTAGCGACAGGGTTATTATTCCGATTTACAGTCTTGAATATGATATGTTAGTATTTGTTGAGTTTGATGGTATAAGTTTTCCATCAGTAGTCTATCGCATTGTAGAAAGTCATCACGCATACTTTCGACTTGGATCGATTTATTATAATGATCACTATATCATTAGAGACAGCGAATCGATAAGAATTTATCATAAAGATAATCTAGATAGTCCAGTTTATCAAAAAAATAACTAGTCAACTTAAGAACTAGTTATTTTTTTTATCGATTTTGATACTTCTTGAACGACTCTTTCATCAAAAACAGAAGGCAATATATGTGTCGAAGACAGTTCATTTTCATTAAGAATATTGGCGATGGCATAGGCAGCTGAAATGTAGTGTTGATCATTGATATCTGAAATTCTAGCTTCAAGCAGGCCTTTGAAAACTCCTGGAAACGCTAAAACATTATTGATTTGATTAGGATAATCACTTCTTCCTGTACCAATGATTGCAGCACCAGCAGATTTTGCTATCTCTGGATTAATCTCAGGGATTGGGTTAGCAAGTGCAAAAATTATAGGGTTATCACTCATCGATTTGACCATATTAGCGGTTACGATATCTCCGATTGAAACCCCAATAAAAACATCAGCACCGCACATTATATCTGATAATGTTTTTGCGTCTTTTTTAAACCTGATTATTTCGTTACTAAGCAAATCTTTGACAACCTCATCGTTTTTAAGTGATTCTTTGACGACACCGTCAATATTATAAGCATAAATAGTTTTGACTCCAACTTTATTGAGCAGTTTTGCAATGGCACTTCCAGCTGCTCCAGTACCACATAAAGCAACCACCAAATCTTCTAATCTTTTATTAACGAGCTTCAAAGCGTTTATCAAAGCGGCCAGTGTTACAATTGCTGTACCATGTTGATCATCATGAAATACTGGTATAGATAGACGTTTTTTTAACTCGTTTTCTATAAAAACACACTCTGGAGCTTTGATGTCTTCTAGATTTATACCACCAAGAGAAGGTTCTAAGGCTTCACAAACTGCGATGAACTCTTCAGGTGATTTAGTATTTAGGCATAAAGGGTAAGCGTTAACCCCGGCAAATCGCTTTAAAAGCATGGCTTTACCCTCCATTACAGGTAAAGACGCCTCAGGTTTAATCTTACCTAAACCTAATACCGCTGAAGCATCTGTTATAACCGCTACTGTATTAGATTTAGACGTTAAATCATACACTTTTCTCACATCATCATTAATGACGATACAAGGTTCAGAAACACCTGGAGAGTATGCCCATGCCAAATCTTCGTAATCGGTTAAGTTAGCTTTAAGTTTAATTTCAATCTTGCCTTGGTATTTTTTGTGCAAATCAAGGCTTTTATCTTTAAGATTCATAATTAACTTTTATCCTTATCAAAGAAAATCGAGCCACCAAATATATCATAGGCAACAAAACATGGAAAGTTCTCAACAATCAGTTCGTGGACCGCTTCCGTCCCTAAGTCTTCATACATTATAACTCGACTTGATTTGATGCAACTAGCAAGTAAAGCCCCAGTCCCTCCAGTGGCGATTAAATAGACAGCACGGTTATTAATCATTTCTTCTATAAATAGCTTGCTTCTATCACCTTTTCCAATCATAACCCTTAATCCTCTCTTCATTAGAGGAATAGCTAGATTGTCCATCCTATATGAAGAAGTCGGGCCACTTGAGCCGATTGGATTTCCTGGTCTTGGAGGTGTAGGACCAACATAATAAATAACAGCATCTTGCAAATCAAAATTCGGCGCCTCATCAGTGATAAGTCGTAAATGAGCTTGATCTCTGGCAGTGTATATTTTCCCTGAAATATAAACGCGGTCTCCTGCTCTAAATGACTCAACCATTTCACGACTAATTGGAGTCACAACACTGTGTTTCATAGAATCACCTCTTCGTGACGATTGGCATGACACTGGATGTTTATAGCAACGGGTAAAGATGCAATGTGCATTGGATAACTATTGATTTTAACAGCAATACAAGTAGTTTTCCCCCCAACACCCATGGGACCTACACCAAGAGCATTAATTTCCTCGTAGAGTTCATCCTCAAGTTTTTTAAGAACCGGATCAGGATTATAATCATCAAGATCTCTGAGGATAGCTTCTTTAGCAATTAGCGCACTTTTTTCTAGATTTCCTCCTAAACCTATCCCAACAATGATTGGTGGACAAGGTTTGCCACCGGCGTTAAAAATCGTATCTACAACAAGTTTTTTAACACCTTCAACACCGACGGTTGGGGTTAACATTTTAACGACACTCATATTCTCACTACCAGCACCTTTGGCTGCAATTTTAAACTTAAGTCCATCGCCTGGAACAAGTTTTGTATGAATAATCGCCGGTGTATTATCTTGAGTATTTTTCCGATCAAAAGGATGATTAACAACCGATTTTCGCAAAAAGCCCTCTTTATAGGCTAAACTTACTGCAGTATTTACAGAACTTTCCAAAGGTTCTTGAAGTTTGACGTCGAACCCTATTTCTGCAAAAACAACTACTATTCCAGTATCCTGACATAGAGGGTACTCACCATGTTTAGCGATTTCTTGATTATCTAAAATTTCTTGAATAATAGATTTTGACAAATCTTTGTCCTCATTTTCTTTTGCCCGACGCAATCTCGCCACAAACGAGTTGTCTAACTCATAATTCATTTTGATGATTGCTTTTTTTAGGGCATCAACTATAGTTTTTGATTGAACTAGTCGCATTTAAAATACTCCTTTATCGCGTATTTTTATATCAAGATTAAGAATAATTCATCGTTCCAAAAAAGCCATTATATGTGAATATAATCAAGAACTTACAACATAAAATTATATCACACTATTGTGACATTTAAGCTGACGGATTAGAATACTAGCTTTTTAAATAAAATACTTGCATGCCTCTCTTGGTTTTGTTATAATAAGCTCGCTAATAAACTTACTATGATGAAAATCATGGCGGAAGGAGTCGTTAAAATGAAAAAGAATATCCACCCTAAGTATAACAAGGTTACCGTAACATGTACTACTTGTGGGAATCAATTTGAATCAGGGTCAATATTGAGTGAAGTGAGAGTCGATACATGTTCAAATTGTCATCCTTTCTACACTGGTAAGCAAAAACATGCTCAAGCAGATGGACGTGTAGAAAGATTTAATAAACGATATGGTATTAAATCAAGTAACGAGTAGAAAACCGCAAATGCGGTTTTTTTATTAATCTCTCTTTACCACTATTAATTCTATACGTATTCTACTATAATATATAACGAGGTGATTGCCATGTTGACACAAAAAGAGGGCTGGATTGAAGTCATAACTGGACCTATGTTTGCAGGAAAGACTGAAGAATTATTACGTCGAATAAAACGACTTGAATACGCTAAAAAAAACATAATCGTTTTTAAACCTCTTATTGATGGACGTTATGCTGAAAACGAGGTTGTATCCCACAATAATAATCGTACACGATCGATTAATATCTCTAAAGGTAGAGAAATGCTTTTACATATTCAACCTGAAACCCAAGTGATTGCAGTCGATGAGGTTCAATTTTTAGATGCTGAGACTGTTGATATTTTAGATAACTTCGCTGAACAAGGAAAGCGAGTTATTGTTAGTGGATTAGATACAGATTTTAGAGCTGAACCTTTTGGCTTCATGGGAAGATTAATAACCATTGCAGAGTTTGTGACCAAGTTGACAGCGGTCTGTGTTAAGTGCAGCGCTCCTGCTACAAGAACACAAAGAATTGTAGATGGTAAACCAGCGCGTTATATGGATCCAATCGTTTTAATTGGAGCAAGCGAATCCTATGAAGCACGATGCAGGCATTGTCACAAAGTTTATCGGAAACCTAAATCGATTATAGGAAAACTACATGTCAAATAGATACATGAAAGAAGCCTTAACCGAAGCAAAAAAAGCATTACTTAAAAATGAAGTTCCAGTCGGGGCAGTGATTGTTAAAGAAAAAGAAATCATTGCAAGGGCACACAACTTGAAAGAATCTTTAAATCGTGTTACAGCTCATGCTGAAATATTAGCTATTGAACAAGCTAGTAAACTACTGGGGACATGGCATCTTGAAGATTGTATACTCTATGTAACTTTGGAACCTTGCCATATGTGTATGTCAGCAATAATAGAATCACGCATCTCACGAGTTGTTTATGGAGCATTAGACATTAAAATGGGTGCCCACGTTTCATCGCGTAATCGAATTGACAAGAAACTGCAAAGTGAACTGGATATTGTTGGTGGTATATTAGAGCTTGATTCACAAAATTTACTTAAAAGTTTCTTCAAAACTTTACGGAACACAAAAGATAGTGTATAGTATACATGGATTACTAATCTCTTATCAATCATCCTCATTCAATAGGGAGTGACGAATCAGGTCAGGTCGGAAACGAAGCAGCCTTAAGTCTTCTTTCTATGTGAGTGAGGATGCTTGATAAGAGATTTTAAATATTCGACATGAGTTGGCAATATATATAAATGTGAGGTGCAAATCATGAAAGACCAGAAAATTATATTTTTTGACCTTGACGGGACGTTAATTGACCACTCAATTAATGCGGTTCCTGAATCAACTTTAGAGACGATTAAGAGTTTAAAAAACCATGGACACATAGTTGTAATTGCAACAGGACGACCACCATGTTTATTCTATGATGTAGATAAAGAGTTAGATATTAGAACATTCATTGCATCGAACGGCAGATATGCCAAGCATAATAATGATGTTATTTGGAGTGATTTCATTGATTCAGAAGTTGTAGATCGATTTGTTAAGGATATGGAAAAGCGTAATATTGATATTGCTTTTGAGTCGGTAGATGACTTCGTAATAAATAAAAAAACAAATCATCTCGCAGATAAATTTATAGATTACTTCAACTTAAAAACACCACGAGTTGAACAAAATTATCACAGTCAGAATCGTATTTTGCAAATGGTATTATTTTATGATCGTTCAGATTTTTCAGAAATAGCTAAAAACTATCCCGAGTTAGACTTTAATATTTCCTGCCCTTATGGAATTGACATTAACAAAACGGGAGGGATGAAAGAAGTAGGCATGATAAAAGTATTGCAACATTTAGGACTTAAAAAAGAAGATTCAATTGCAGTGGGAGATGGCTACAATGATATTACTATGGTAGAATTAGCAGGCATCGGTATTGCTATGGGAAATGCTTGTGAACCTCTCAAAGAAGCAGCTGATATAGTTACTGATGCGTGTAATGAAGATGGTATATACAAGGTTTTTAAAAAGCTAAACATGATTTAATCTCACTTTAAATGGCATTATTTGGTTAACTGAAAGCAAAACACTCGAAAGATTTTTAGAAGTAGAGTGTTTTTTTATTAAACACTACATTTGCAATGCTTGTGATATAACATAGAACAAGTTTCTTCATAATTTATATCTCTTTACAAGTAATTTAAAAAAGCATACAATTGTTTTGAAAAGGTGATATCTATGAGTTATGAAATTATTGTCGTTGGTGGCGGTCACGCTGGTTCCGAAGCAGCTTTGGCTTCTGCTAGAATGAACCATAAAACACTATTAATAACGGGGAACATTGATTATATCGCTTCGATGCCTTGCAATCCTTCCATTGGAGGACCCGCTAAAGGTATAGTTGTACGTGAAATCGATGCCTTAGGTGGTGAAATGGCTATTAACACAGATGCAACACACATTCAAATGCGGTTGCTAAACCACTCAAAAGGTCCTGCAGTTCAGGCTTTAAGAGCACAATCAGATAAAGTTGCATATTCCAAAAGAATGCAGGAAACTCTAAAAAAACAAGATGGATTGACACTGCTTGAAGGCTATGTCAAATCAATATTAATTAATGATAACATTGCTTGTGGGGTTGAACTCGAAGATGGAACGAAGTATAAATCCAAAGTAGTCATCATTACAACGGGAACATATCTTAATAGCAATGTTCTTATTGGTGATCAAAAGATAATAAAAGGACCAGACAATCAAAAACCTTCATTAGGATTAAGCCCACAGTTAAAGAAAATCGGATTTGATCTTTTTAGACTTAAAACAGGAACACCACCTAGACTAAAAACTGATACGATAGATTACTCCCAAACCGAGCGCCATGATGGTGATTCCTATCATCGACAGTTTTCATATCGTAGTAGTTTCAGTTATGATATTATGAAACAGTATCCATGTTATCTTACATACACTTCTGCTCAGACACATCAAATAATTCATAATAACCTTCATCGTTCATCGATGTACAGTGGCGTTGTGGAAGGCATAGGGCCGCGTTACTGTCCGTCAATTGAAGATAAATTAGTCCGCTTTAAAGACAAACACCGTCATCAGATTTTTCTTGAACCTGAATCAGTATCGTTAGACGAAATATATGTTCAAGGGTTTTCAACATCCATGCCAAAAGAAGTTCAAGAGGAAATGATAAAATCTATACCAGGCCTTGAAAATGCAGTTATAACAAAATATGCATATGCAATTGAATACGATGCAATTGATGCTAGACAATTGTGGCCTAGTCTTGAATCAAAATTAGTCAATAATTTATACTTTGCAGGCCAGATTAATGGCACTAGTGGTTATGAGGAAGCGGCTGGTCAAGGCTTGATTGCTGGCATAAACGCTAGTCTGAAAGTCCAAGGAAAGCTACCCCTTGTACTTAAGAGAAACGAAGCTTATATAGGGGTCTTGATTGATGATCTAGTAACTAAAGGAACAATAGAACCCTATAGGTTACTAACATCAAGAGCTGAGTATAGATTGCTTTTAAGACATGATAATGCAGATCAAAGACTCATGAACTATGGTTATAATTTTGGACTTATTAAAGAAGAACAGTATGAACGGTTTAGAGAAAAAGTTCAGCTTATCAAAGAGCTAAAGAGTAAGTTGAAAAACCATTACTTGTATCCAGATACAAAGACTAACACCTTTTTAGGATCTTTAGGTAAATCGCTTATTAGAGATAAGATTAGTTTTTATGATTTACTAAAGAGACCAGATTACTATTCTAAAGACCTAATCAGATTTAAAGATGACATTAGTTATAGTGAAGATATTTTTGATCAAGTTGATATTGAAGTGAAGTATGAAGGATACATTTCAAAAGCATTAAAACAAGCAGAAAAAATGGTTCAAATGGAAAACCTAAAAATACCAGAGAGTATCAATTATGATTCTTTAAAGAACCTTGCGAACGAAGCAAAAGAGAAACTTAAGAAGATTCGTCCCAAAACTATTGGACAAGCGGCAAGAATATCGGGTGTTAATCCTAGTGACATTTCTATATTGTTGATACAACTAAATATAAAAAAATAATAGTGAGGCTATCCCTCACTTTGTTTTTAAACATATATTAAAAAATGGTATAATGAATAAGGTGATAATGTGGAAAAAAGTTTTAAAGATAGTTTAGCTTCATTGGGGATAACCTTAAATTCCAAACAACTGAAAGATTTTGAAAGATATTATCAATCTTTAATAACTTGGAATAAAAAGGTTAATCTAACCAGCATAACAGAAAAGAATGAAATCTACAGCAAACACTTTGTTGACTCATTGTGGCTATCAAAAGTCACTAAGCTTAATAATCAGAAAATATTAGATGTTGGCAGTGGTGCTGGGTTTCCTTCTATTCCATTGAAAATAGTTTACCCCAATCTCGAGATAACCATTATTGATTCCTTAAATAAAAGAATCTCATTTCTTAAAAACTTAGCGGATGAGTTATCCATTACTGTTGAGCTGATCCATGGTAGAATAGAAGATTTTAAACGAAAAGACTATTATGATATAGTTACCGCTAGAGCGGTGGCCTCTTTAGATATATTGTCAGAGTTTTGCTTACCATTTACTAGAATTGGGGGTCTATTTTTGCCTATGAAAGGATCTTCAGTAAAAAAAGAACTGGAAGCAAGCTACGAAGTTATTAAATTTATGGGGGGAGATATAGACCAAATCTACAATTATAGCTATGATGACTACACACGGGCTATTCCAGTGATAACAAAGAGTCGCTCAACACCAAAAGGTTATCCGAGATCATTGTCTAGAATAAAGAAACAACCAGTTAAATTATAGGAGCATATTATGGAGAACATGCAAAGTAGAATTAACACCTCAAGAGAACTCGAAAATTTTAGAAAAGACATTGAGTTGAGATACCTAAAAAAGCACAGTTTGTTCGTGCTTTCATTGATAGGAATCATTGCTCTGCCTGTCATATTCATGCTAAACACATTTGGTTTTTCAACACATGTTTTGTTTTTGTATGCTTTTTTCTTCTTTGCAATTTTGGTCATAAACTTAGCTTTTTTTGCTTATGAAGATTACTTTAATAGCATTAAAGTAGCTATGTATATTAATACTTTAGGCTTGTATGCTTTATCGGCAAGCTTGATTATTGATGTTAAATCACCAAGTCTATACATAAGTATATTTCTAGTTTACGCTATTGTCTCATTATATCAAGATGCAAAAGTTAATCTTCTAAACAACATTGCGGTGTTTTTTCTTGGAGTCCTTGCAATCTCTAACAATCCGATGATTTTTAACTTACAATCTCAAAACAATATCTCAATTACATATATTTATTTGTTTTTACTTGTTTTCGTTTTTCTTATTTCAATAGCATCAACGGTTTTTATTAAACGCAAAGCTAAGTTTATCGCTAAGTTAACTGAAATCCAAGAAATTGAAGTTCGGACCTTAGATACGTTGTTTGAGCTAGAGACTTTATATAAAGGAAAAAAAGCGGCAAAAAGTAAAAGCTATTTTGAATCAATCAATCGTTTTTCAGACGTTTTTTCAAAAGATTACGGTATGGAGAACGCAATTAAATCTAAAGTAAAAGTAATCAAAGACTTAGAACAAATGGACATTAAAGAGGTACAAGAAAAATATCCAAACTACTCTATTGAGGAAGTTAAAGAGATTGATAATTTAAGACTAAATCGTTCAAGAAAAATTCGTTATATTGCTTACAAAATCGGACTATTAGAAGATTTTTTAATACCTAAACGCGATGTGTACTCAGACACCCGATTCACGACATTAAGACATTATGAAGACAATCGCCATGTTAGGATTATTGCTTTCGTAGTTTTGTATGTACTTTTACGTCTAGACAATCCCATTTTTAGTGGACTATCGGATATGGAAGTTAAAGAACATATTATGAGTTCTGAGTTAATTCACTTGATTGATGCTGATGTATTGAATGTATATTTAGAAAACTCGGAAGTTTTTGATAGGATTTTCAAAGATATCTATCGAGAGGAAGATGTGAAATGAAAAATCTCTATCGTAAACTGAGAAACAGTGAGTTTCTCTCTCTAACTGAGCTTCTTAAAACAAAGATAGTTGTAGTTTTAATCTTCTTGTTTATTTTTGGTTTGATTAGTGTTCCTATAGCTGTTTTTGAAGGATTTAGTTTTGATGTTCGTTTGTTTGCACCAATTAGTTTTATAACATTGTTCTTAATTAGTCTTATAGGACTTATAATCAATCGGGTTCGTCTATCTATGCATTCAACTATTTATTCAATTATTGCACTGACAATCTATTATACAGAGTCAGCTTATTACTTATATGGGTTTTTACTAATCTTAATCTCGTTGACAGTAATGATATTTTATCAAGATTTATACACTTATGTAGTTTATGGTGGCGGACTAACCATATATGGATTGTTTTATATTAGTATTAGGGGAGAAGCATTATTAGCTCTACACGAAGATAATGTTGTATTATCAAACTTAACTTATCAGTTCATGCTAGCATCGTTCTTTCTTGTTTACTTGCTTTACTTCATCCTATCTGATAACATCTACAGTTTTTTGAGTTACGAGTATTTAAGAAAAAATGAAATGGTAAAGAAGCAAAGAAAGTACTGTCTAAAGTATCTAAATGAGATTGATGAAAAGAAAGGTAGAAAACCAATATATGAAACAGTTGAGTTTCAAAAAACTGTGAGTGAGATAGGCGTATTTATAAATGAGATTTTGGAAAAAAGAGGAGAAAAAATACTTGAAACGATTGAATTTTACTTTTTTTTACATAAACAGAACATAGAAACTGTGCTTAACAGTCCTTCAGCTACGACTTTAACAAAAAAGTATGCTAATCAATTAAATAAGTACTTACTTAGTAAAGATAATGAAATTTATGCGATTCAGTTTGACTTGATCAATAAGTATAAGTCAGCATATTCTGAACATAATAACCGTTACAGTACAAGAATTGATGAGATATTTAAAGATTCGTCTAACAGAGTTCTTGCACTTTTGATTATTTATAAGACGCTAAAATCTGAACCGATTTTGTACGATAAATGGGGACAAATAGAGAGAAGTTACTCCCATGATGAGATTATACAACTTTTTCAAAATAAAGAGATTAGAGAATTTTTAACTTATGAAGATATTAAGTTTTTCTTGAAACATCAGCAGTACTTCGAGAATTACCTATAATATCAGCTCTATGATTAATAGTAATAAATCATTTAAGAGACTGGAGAGGTTTTTGATGGGAAGAGTTATAGCGGTGAGTAATCAAAAAGGTGGAGTTGGAAAAACAACAACTAGTGTTAATCTTGCTAGTTCATTATCTTACTTAGGTAAAAAAATTCTATTAGTTGATATTGATCATCAAGCTAATGCAACTACTTATATGGGCATTAACAGAGCGAATTTGGAGTTTACGATTGCAGACTTATTTTTGCAAAAAGCGGAAATAGGGCAAATAATTACGAGAGTAGAAAGTGTTGATGTTGATATATTACCGGCTAGGTTTGAGTTAGCAACCATAGAAGGAGAGCTTCTAAAAAATGATAATAAAGAGTATATATTGTCTAACTCATTAGATAAAATAAAAGACAATTATGACTTTGTCTTAATAGACTGCCCCCCCTCTTTGGGTTTGATTACTATGAATGCGTTGCTTGCTGCTGATGGAGTCTTAATACCCGTTCAATGCGAGTTTTTAGCTATGGATGGATTAACACAGTTATTAAATACTATTAGGATAATTCAAACAAGACAACGTTATAATAATAAAGTTTTAACTATAGAAGGCGTTCTACTAACAATGTTAGATACAAGGAGTAACATAGGGTACGAGGTTATAAACGAAGTTAAGACGTATTTTAAAGAGAAAGTTTTTAAAACCGTGATACCTCGTAATGTTAAATGCTCGGTAGCGCCAAGTTTTGGTCTTCCAGTGACTGAGTATTCACCTCGATCAAAAGGCTCTTTGAGTTATCAAAACTTAGCGAAAGAGATGGTTAAAATTTATGAGTAAAGAAGTTTTGGGAAGAAAAATAATAGATTTAATAGAAGAAAACAGGATGCAAATTAGAGATAACGAAGAAGTCAAAGAGATTAGCATAGATGACATTCGAGCAAATCCGAGTCAACCAAGAAAAACATTTGATTTGAACTCACTTAAAGAACTGGCGGATTCGATTACAACACACGGTGTATTACAACCAATAATTGTAAAGCCAGTAACTAATGGATATATTACCGTCGCGGGTGAGAGAAGAGTACGAGCTTCTATTTTAGCAAATAAGAAAACAATTCCTGCAATTGTGCGAGATTATAACTCTATTATGCTTGCAGAACTGGCATTACTTGAAAACATTCAGAGAGAAAACTTGAATCCGATAGAGGAAGCAATTGCTTATGAAAACATATTGAAAAACTCAAAAATCACTCATGCAGATCTTGCTCTAAAGATAGGAAAAAGTCGCTCATATGTTACAAACATTGTTGGACTATTGGTATTACCAGATTTAGTAATCAATCAAGTTGCGAAAGGGAGCATAAGTTTGGGTCACGCAAAGATACTTAGCAAGTTGAAAAATCATGAGTATATTCTTGATTTGACAAATAGAATAATAAGACAAGACTTGAGTGTTAGAGAGCTAGAAAACATTATTAAAGACAAAAAAAGAAACAAGAGCAATAGAGCGAGTAATTTACCTATAGAGAATTTTAAAATCATAGAATTTTTTAGAAGAAATACCGATGTTCCAATCAAGATTTCTATGTCGAAAAATGAAGTTAGATTGAAGTTTAAAAATGAGAAACAGAAGGAAACTTATCTTTCGATGATAGTTGAAGAAAGAAGTGAGAAAGATTAATAGTACTAGTTTGAAAGTTGGTATGGAAGTTATAATGAGAAAAAATCATCCTTGTGGTAGTAATATGTGGAAAATTGTTAGGTATGGAGCAGATGTTAAATTAATGTGTATTAAATGCGAGAGAATAATTATGCTTCCCCGACATAAGTTTCTGAAGAACATAAAAGAAATCACAGAATCGGAGAAAGAAGAATGAAAGAAATAATTGATAGTATTATTACCTTTAGAAATAGTCGTGGTTGGCGTATGACTGATAAGCCCAACGACTTAGTTAAATCGATATTTATTGAAGCTGCAGAGTTGCTTGAGAACTTTCAGTGGCAGAGTCAAGGTTTTGATGAGAGCAACGTTAAAGAAGAAATAGCAGATATATTAATGTATACTTTAGCTCTAGCAAATGATCTTAATTTGGATGTTCAGCAAATAATTCTAGAGAAAATCGAAAAAAACAAAAAGAAATATCCGGAAACATCTAAAAAAAAGGTTTGAGTAAAAATTACTTGATTTTTCATGGTGAGTATTATACAATACTTATTGCGTGTTTTGGAGGGGTAGCGAAGTGGTTAAACGCGGCAGACTGTAAATCTGCTCCTTAGGGTTCGGCGGTTCAAATCCGTCCCCCTCCACCATTAATGGGCTATGGCCAAGTGGTTAAGGCATCGGACTTTGACTCCGACATCGGTGGTTCGAATCCACCTAGCCCAGCCATCTATTAGCTGCTAAAAGTCCGTAATTTCAAGTATTTCTCAAAATACTGGTTATATATTGACAAGTCATAGTAAACATAGTAGAATATTACACGCACTTAATAACAACAATGGTGATGGGCCTGTAGCTCAGGTGGTTAGAGCGCACGCCTGATAAGCGTGAGGTCGATGGTTCAAGTCCATTCAGGCCCACCATTTTGGGGCCTTAGCTCAGCTGGGAGAGC
>SKFS01000163.1 GCA_007117885.1 Candidatus Izemoplasma sp. | reverse complement strand
CCTATTCCTTTATATACGCCAATCGTGGCGATCATGGCAATTCCTGTTGTCTTTATTTTAGGGCGGCATGTTCATGTTGCGAGCTATAAGTCGCTTAGAAATTTACGTCCAAATATGGATGTCTTGGTTTCGATGGGATCACTACCGCCTTACTTAATTGGCCTTTTAGGATTGTTTTTTCCGATTACAACCTTTGTTGAAATGGCCACGACCATTATGACGTTTCACTTGATAGGAAAGTACTTAGAAACCCGCGCTAAAGGAAAAGCCTCTTTAGCGATTAAGAAACTGATTGATCTCGGTGCGAAAAAGGCTCGGATTATCGTTGAGGGTGAAGAACTAGAAGTCCTCACAAGTGAATTGAGTGAAGGGGACACTATGATCATTCGTCCTGGTGAAAAAATTCCCACAGATGGGGTGATTATCGAAGGCGAGAGTTTAATCGATGAATCGCTCGCTACCGGCGAATCAATGCCGGTTAAACGCATAAAAGATGACGCCGTTATTGGGGCAACGATTAATAAACAAGGCCTGCTTAAAGTACGGGTAACAAAAGTTGGCGATAAGACTTTCTTAGCACAAGTCATTCAATTGGTTGAAGCCTGCCAAGGCTCGAAAGTTCCGATTCAGGCGTTTGCCGATAAAGTTACAGGTTATTTTGTCCCAGCTGTAATGGGATTAACCGTTTTGACGTTTACATCATTTTTGATTTTCAATAATTTCCATGTGCAAATCTTAAACTTCATGGCCCCGTACTTACCTTGGGTTAACCCTGATCAAAGTCCTTTAACGTTAGCCTTTATTACCGCAACCGCTGTACTGGTTATCGCTTGTCCTTGTGCTTTAGGATTAGGCACACCCACCGCATTGATGGTTGGTAGTGGTAAAGGCGCGGACAACGGCATCCTGATTCGAAATGGTGAAGCGGTGCAAACCTTAAAAGACATTCAGTTAATCGCCTTTGATAAAACGGGTACGCTGACACTTGGCAAGCCAACTGTCACCGATATTATCGCTGAGGATGAACACGGTGTCCTTGAAGTTGCGGCGTCACTTGAACAGGGCAGTGAACATCCTTTAGCGCACGCGATTTTGGAAAAAGCCAAAAGTATGGACATACCAGCACTTTCTGTGCATGCTTTTGAAGCAGTGACCGGTAAAGGCGTTAAAGCAAAACACGAAGAAGAACTGTGGCTTATTGGTAATCGTGCGTTAATGGAAAGTGAAAACGTCGATGTAAAGAAACATATCGACACGGTCTCAAGGTTAGAAAATGAAGCCAAAACTGTGATGTATGTCGCGAAATCAGGAACCGTCATTGGTGTCATTGCTGTGGCTGATGCCTTAAAAGAAAATGCCCACTCAATTATTAAAGCGATTGAGAAACTAGGAATTAAGACCGCGATGATTACTGGTGATAATCAAGCCACCGCGAACGCCATTGCTAAAAAGGCAGGGGTTTCTCGCGTTATTGCCAACGTGTTACCCGAAGGTAAAGTCAAAGCGATTGAAGCGCTTCAAGAAGAGTTTGGCCTTGTCGCCATGGTTGGCGATGGCATCAACGATGCCCCGGCTTTAAAACAAGCCAATGTAGGGTTAGCGATTGGTACAGGGACAGATGTGGCTATTGAAGCGGCCGATGTTACTTTAGTCCGCGGTGATTTAACGACGGTCATTTCAGCGATTACCTTATCGAAAGCGATCTTTAGAAAAATCAAAGAGAATTATTTCTGGGCGTGGTTTTATAATGCTGTGGCTATCCCCTTTGCGATGATGGGATTACTCCATCCAATGATTGGCGCTGCTGCGATGAGTCTGAGTAGCCTAAACGTCGTGTATAACTCATTGAGACTGAAAAAGGTTCCTCTTAATCCCAAAGCGGAGGTGACCCATGCCTAATACGCAAGCATTAAATCTTTTAAAATCAGCGAAAGGTCAGTTAGAAGCGATTATTCGCATGACCGAAGAAGAACGGTACTGTGTTGATATCGCGATTCAAATTTCCGCGGTTGAAGGGTTGATTAAAAAAGCCAATATGTCGATTTTAAAAAACCATATCGAGACTTGTGTCCGTGAGTCTTTTGAAGAAGGCACGCATGAAGAAAAACTTGATGAAGTGATAAAAATTCTGAATAAGTACATCAAATAGCACGCTTGGCGTGCTTTTTCTTTGTCAAGCGTTTATCTTTTCAATAACATGGTGTATAATCTCTATGTATGTGGAGGTGGCTTGATGAACGCGAACCCATTGCATCAGACGATGCTTGATATTTTAAAAAAAGAACTTGTCACCGCAACCGGTTGTACAGAACCGATTGCGATTGCTTTAGCAGGGGCGAAAGCCCGTGAAGTTTTAGGGACAACACCGCTTCAAGTTGAGGTCTTCGTCAGTGAAGCAGTGATGAAGAACGCGAAGAGTGTCATTGTACCGAATACCCATCAGCTAAAAGGGATTCGGGCCGCGGTTGCCGCAGGTATTGTTGCTGGGGATGCCAGTAAAGCTTTGGATGTCTTAACGGATGTGACTAACGACCAAAAAGTTCAAATCTCATCCTATTTAAGTACGACACCGATTACCGTAAAGCCTTTAGAGTCTGAGGATGTTTTAGATATTATTGTCAAAGTCTTTCATCATGAAGACAATGCAAGAATACGCATTGCCCATGAACACTCCATGATTGTTTATATAGAGAAAAATCAACGTGTTCTTCTCGATTTACCAGTCCCAAAAATGTATAGCGATGATGACTCAGAACTATCGGTAAAAGCGATTTATGATTTTGCGCTGACAGTGGATGTCAATCAAGTGAAAGACTTGTTAGATCGCCAAATCGCGATGAACACTGCAATGAGTGAAGAGGGATTAAAACATAGCTATGGATCGAACATTGGCTCAGTCTTGCTGAATACTTACGGTGATCGCATTGAAAACCGTGCCAAGGCAAAAGCGGCGGCGGCCTCCGATGCACGCATGGGAGGGGCTAAACTTCCGGTGACCATTGTATCAGGCAGTGGCAATCAAGGCATTAGTGTTTCAGTGCCAGTTATTGAGTATGGGAAGCACTTAAACGTATCCCAAGATACCCTCTATCGCGCTTTAATCTTAGCGAATTTAATTACCATTCACCAAAAGAGTGGAATCGGTTGCTTATCGGCCTACTGTGGTGCCGTGTTTAGTGGTGCCGCAAGCGGCGCTGGGATTGCTTTTTTACACGGTGGCGACTATGAAACAATCACCCATACTATCGTTAATGCATTAGCGATTGTTTCAGGAATGATTTGCGACGGGGCTAAGCCTTCGTGTGCAGCGAAAATTGCCACAGCTGTGGATGCAGGGATTTTAGGTTACCATATGTATTTAGCTGGAGAAGAGTTTTTAGCTGGCGATGGGATTTTAGCTAAAGGGGTTGAAAGCACACTTCGAAATGTGGCCCGTTTAGTGCGTGAAGGAATGAAACTGACCAATCAAGAAATTTTAAAGATTATGGCTGAGAGTGAGTCGTAATCGTTCAATAGGTGATCATCATGAGTCTTTTAGAAGTTAAAAATTTAGCGTTTACATACGGCGAATCGATGCTTTACGATAAAGCATCGATGCGTCTTTTTGAAGGTGAGCATGCTGTTTTAGTGGGGCCTAATGGTTGTGGTAAAAGTACGCTGCTTAAACTGCTTGACTACCAGCTCGCCCCTGATCAAGGGGCGATTGCATGGCAACCGAATCTTCGTGTGGGGTATTTGGATCAGTACGCACAAATAGAGGATACGCTACTCGTCAAAGAATACTTGTACGATGTCTTCTACAGCTTGTTTCAAAAAGAAGCACGAATGGAGTGGTTGTATGAAGAAGTCGGTCGTGTCGCACTTGATGAACAAGAAAAACTGTTAACTCAAGCGGCCAATCTCCAAGAGTATTTACTCGAAAATGATTTTTACACTATCAAATCCTTGGTTTCGAAAATTATCCATGGTCTCGGTCTTGAGATGACAGTTTTAGATCAAACCATCAAGACATTATCAGGCGGGATGCGGGCAAAGATTATTTTAAGTAAGTTGCTTCTTGAAGAAGCCGATGTCCTCTTGCTTGATGAACCGACGAACTTTTTAGATGTGGCACACATTGAATGGCTCGGTAAATTTCTAAACGACTATCAAAAAAGCTTTATTGTCGTGTCCCATCAAGAGGCGTTTTTACAAGCAATCGGGAAGACAGTCTTTGCTATTGAAGGGAGTAAAATAACACGGTATAAAGGCGATTATAGTTATTACTTAAAAGAGCGTACACTACGCTTCGAACAGCAGCAAAAGGCGTTTGTTTCCCAACAGAAATTTATCCAACGCACCGAGGAGTTTATCGAGAAAAACATCGTTAGAGCCTCCACGACAAAACGGGCGCAAAGTCGCCGAAAAATGCTGGAAAAGCTTACCCGCATTCAACGTCCTCAAAAGTCTAGAAAATACCAGTTTTTCTTTCCGATGGGAGTGAGCACAGGGAAAGATGTCTTAGCGATGAATGAGTTAGAGGTCGGTTACACGGAAAGTCTTATCGAACCGCTGAGTTTTATTATTCGCAAAGCAGAAAAAGTTGTGATTACGGGAGAAAACGGTATTGGTAAGTCAACCTTAGTTAAGACAGTGCTAAGTATTATCCCTAAAATAGCTGGGGAGTATGCTTGGATTGATACCGCTCAAATCGCTTACTTCGAACAAGATTCGACTCTTGAAGGAACGTTGACACCCTTTCAAATCGTGCACAATACATACCCTGATTTTAGTCGTAAAGAAATTATGGATTTATTAGGCAACCACGGCGTCAATTACGATATGGCACGCCGTAAAGTGAGTTCGTTATCGGGTGGTGAAAAAACAAAAGTCCGCCTGGCTTTATTACGCCACCAAAAAGCCAATATCCTTGTCTTAGATGAGCCGACAAACCATCTTGATACGGCAGCGAAGGAAGCTCTTAAAGAGGCTCTGATTGAGTATCAAGGAACGGTGATTTTAGTTTCGCATGAAAGGGCTTTTTATCATGCAATTTGCGACTATGAGATCGCCCTGTTTAGTCAATAGAAGAAAGTATTTTCAGTGACTTTTTGTAAGAAATAACATGGAAAGCTTTCCCTTTATTTATTGTAAGAATAGCTTGAAAATCAAACTGAAATTTTATATAATAGTATTAAGTTAATAACTGAAGAGTG
>SKFS01000157.1 GCA_007117885.1 Candidatus Izemoplasma sp. | reverse complement strand
CTTTTTCATGTTGTAACCATCCGGTTTCTCAATAAACGAAACCTCATGATCCGTAAAAAACACATTGAGTGATGATCGTGTCATACAACCGCTTCCTTTCTAAAGAAATGAAAGATACCATGTAATGAGCGCATCCCCTAAAAAATACGCCATTAATACGCCAAAGAAGATAAAGGGCACAAAGGGAATCGGATTCATCTTTTTGATAACTAATCTACCTAGTATTATACCAAGTAATGATGCAAAAAACAAACTTAAAAACACGATTTGAACGCCTAAAAATAGACCAATAATAAAGTAAAGTTTAATATCGCCACCACCAAGTGCGTCTTTTTTAAAGCGTTTCTTCCCATACCAAGCAATGAGGTACATAAAAAGAAAACCAAGTACCCCACCCAAAAGGACATTTAAAATGGTCTCAACCGGGTACACTAGTCGCAAAATAAGAATGATAGGCAGAAAAGTAATTAGGATGATATCAGGTACTATCTGGTATTCAATATCACTCACAGATACAATGATCATTAATGATACCATAATGCTGTATATCATAAATTCAGGTAGATTACCTTCCAATACCACAAACCCTAGGACAAAAAGTAGTCCACCAATCAGCTCATAAATCGGATACTTAAGGTCTATCTTCGTCTTACAGTGCACACATTTCCCCATAACAAGGAAATAACCAAAAACAGGTATGAGTCCATACCATGGAATAACTTCCTTACATTCATCACATTGACTTCGTCCATTAATACTAAGCTTTTTAGGAACTCTCATGCCAACCAATGTGAAGAAGGATGTTAAAAAACTGCCTAAAACAAAGATGAACACAACCATATATTATTCCTCATATCCACATATGATAAAGGCAGCATTTTGAATGCTGCCTTTAATTAAAGATTATTTACAATAATTAATCAGTAAATACATCAGGATCAGCAACAAACACATCTCCAGTGAAATCAAAACCACCCACAGTTATTGTAATGGTAACAACGTCAGTATTACGATTTGCTGTTTGTGGTGAAGCACCTATATAAGTAAGCCCATTGTTAGCAATAGCTACTTGAGTAACTTGACCACCTGTTATAGTTACTGCCCAATAATCAACACCTGAATCAAAATATGTGTCGATGCTTCCAGGTGCGGCAGATGTGAACTCACCATCTTCGCAATCATTTGCTGTAATACACAAGTTCGCTGAGTTTCTTAATACGACAGCATCAGCTAGCACTGCATCTCTTCTTGAGTTGTCAACAATGTTCCCTACTGCTGGAATTGAAATCGCTGCAATAATACCTAAGATAACGATAACAATTAAAAGTTCTACTAATGTTACACCTTTGTTATTTCTAATCATATAAATCTCCTCCGTTTTTTATTTTTTTAATCTATATTTTTGTTTCATTGGTGCTATGGTAATAAAAAAACTAACCCTTATACTACTGATTATAGCATAGAAGTTAGCAACTGGCTATCTCATATTTGAGACCCTATAGCTTTCCGTACCCAAAAGACGGGTGTGGCTTTAACTAACTTCTATTATAATAAAGCATTTTCATTTGTCAATAAAAATGTTTATTTTTTTATGAAAGTTGATCGGACAAGGTTAATGATGGCAACATTACCGCTAAAATCATTACTAAGATCATCGCATAGATGAAAATAAGTAAGAGTGGTTCAATCGCTTTCTTAAGGCGTTCAACTTTAATATCGCTATCCTCATCGTAAAACTTTGAGAGGTTGTTCATCATTTTTCCTAGTTCGCCGGTTTTTTCGCCAACCCCAAGCATCCGGGTAAAGACAACCTCTGAGGCATAGTGGTGTTCGAAGGCCTGACTCATTAAATCGCCTGAGTTAACATTTTTTTGTGCGGTGATTAACATCTTCCGGTAAACTTTGTTTTCTATCGTCTCATACGTGTTCATCAATGAGTCTTGAAGGGGCACGTGGTTTTTCATTAACTGAGCTAAGGTTGAGGCGATTCTTGAGAGATTGTTCATTTTGACCAGTTCACCAAAAATCGGCATTTTAATCGCTAGGGCACTAATAAAATACTGAAAACCATAAGATCTTTTATAAATAACCACAATTAACGTAATAAAAACAATCATGCCGAGTAAAATAAAGAGAATATTATCGCGGATAAAGTTTCCTGTGTTCATAAAGAAGAGTGTGACCCCAGGAAGATCCCCTCCGAGAGTACTGTACATCGACTCAAACTGTGGTAAGACCCCTACCATTAAGAAGATGGCCACCCCAATGGCGACAATAAAATAAATAATCGGTAGCATTAAGGTACTCTTTATTTGACTTTTTAAACGGTACTGTTGTTCGAAGTATTCACCGATTTCACTGAGAATCGTTTCTAAGTCGCCGGTTTTTTCCCCGACAGAAACCATCGAAACAAGCAATCGAGGAAACTCCCTTGGAAAGGATTTAAAGGCGTCTGAGAGAGACTGCCCGCTGTTCACTTCATAGTAAATGCCGTAATAGATTCTGCGGACATTCTTATTGGTTTGTTGGGTGGCTAAAATCTCACACGCTTCATTCAGTTTAACCCCTGAACGGAGTAACGAAGAAAGTTGTTTAATGTAAAAGATTAAGTCCGTTTCTTTAATGACTTTGTTTAATGTAATCCGGTTTAAGCGGGCAATGATTGAAGCGTGTTGTTCAATTTCAATGGCTCGCAAGCCATTGTCAAATAAGAACTGATCAACAATCGCTTTAGAAGGACCTTCGGCCATACCACGGACGATTTTGCCATCCTTCATTCGTTTTGCTTTGTACTTATAATCATTAATGACCATAAAAAGCCTCCTAATCTAAACCGAGTTTTAAAATTTCTTCCACGGTTGTAATGCCGTTCTTAACTTTTTCTAGTCCTGCTTCTACAAGAAGTTTCGTGCCATCTTTTTGCGCTTGTTCTAAAATTTCATATTCTTTTTCATGATTGGCAATCATGCGGACAATCTTATCGTTAACATCAAGCATTTCAAAAACAGCAACCCGGCCTTTATAGCCTTTATTGTTACAGCTTGAGCAGCCGACAGCGCGTCGCACTTTCTTAATCTCTATATTATAGCGATCAAAGATTTCCTGTTCATTCGCTGTGGGTGACTCTGAACGGGCACAAACATTACAAACACGACGGACAAGACGTTGAGCTACAATCCCACTCAGGGATGATGCGACTAAGAAGGGGTCAATCCCCATATCGATTAAACGACCAATGGTTTTAACGGCACTGTTCGTATGAATCGTTGACAACACTAAATGGCCTGTAAGTGCGGCTTTAACAGAGATTTGTGCGGTATCAATATCACGAATCTCACCAATCATTATAATGTTTGGATCTTGACGGAGGATTGAACGTAATGCATTCGCAAAGGTAAAATCGATGTCAGGATTAACGTTAACCTGATTAACCCCTTCAAGTTCAATCTCGACAGGGTCTTCAACGGTAATAATATTCACTTCCGGATTGTTTAACTGATCTAAACAAGCATAGAGTGAGGTCGTTTTCCCTGACCCGGTGGGCCCACTTACTAAGACAATTCCATTGGGACGACTAATCATCCGTAAGAAGGTCTTTTGTTCTTGTTCAGTTAAACCAAGACGTTCAATACCTTTAGAATCTCTCGACAAGTCTAAAACCCGCATAACCGCTTTTTCGCCTCTAACTGTCGGCAGTGTCGAAATCCGTAAGTCAATCGGTCTTCCTTCGATGACCGTTTTGATTCGACCGTCCTGAGGCATACGCGACTCGGTAATATCCATATGGGACATAACTTTAATCCGCGAAATTAGTTTCGGTAAAATAACTTTTGGTAACGATTTTTCTGTATTGAGTACCCCATCAATCCGATACCGGATATGAAACTCAATATCGGTGGGATCGATATGGATATCACTGGCTTCAGTTTTAACCGCAGTTAGTAAAATTTGATTCACTAAGCGGATAATCGGTGACTCAGTGGCATCTTGTTCTGGCTCTTTCGTCATTTCATCGTAGTATTTTTCGGTGGCTTTTTTTTCCGCTTCGACTTGAATCCCTAAAGACTCAAGCGTTTTAGTAAACCCATAATACCGCGCAATCGCGGTTTCAATATCGCTTTTAGTGGCCAAAATGGTTTCAACGTTCATGCCTGTTTTAAGCCGGACGTTTTCAATGGTGGGAAAATCTAAAGGATCGTTTGTCGCAATAACAATCCGGCGACCACTAATATTAATCGGCATAATTTTCGCTGTGGTCACAAAGGTTTCATCAAGGAGTTTTAAGACGGCATCGTCAATATAAATAAGGCCTAAGTTGACTCGTTTAATGCCGAGGGTATCACTAAGAGCATCGACGATTTGTGAGTCGGTCACATAGCCAAAACGGATGAGTGCTTCACCAATCTTCTCACCGCGTTCTCGTCGTCTTAAGACTTCATTTATTTGTTCTTCGTTGACAAGGTTTTGTTCTACCAAAACATCGCCAAGGCGTTTTACAGTTTTTTTGGCCATAGTGTCACATCCTATTCATATCGTAATTCAGCTAAAGGTGGATAATACTCAAAGACAATCATTGAGCGGTTCATTGGTTGACTATTTAGATCAAAGACCTCACGGTATATATAAATGATGCGCCCTTCAATGCCTGCGCGTTCTGTCGTAGGCGGTGTGATCGTTTGGATTTGGTACGGTACAACATAAATTTCTGTGCTAACCGTAATGGTATTAAGATACGGCGCACCGATAATTCTTAATGAAAGGAAGTTACCGGTAATATCAAAGGTCACCCGAAAGCGACATGGTGAATTGTTTTCAAAACTAAAATCGATGCCTTGTGAGCGATGAACACGTACATTACGGCCATATAAGGGAAAAGTTTCCTCCGTATAGCGTGTTGTATCAATGAGTGGCACAAAATCGCGTTCAAAGACCGTAAAATGCATGTAGGGAATCGCATCTAAAAAGAGCGTTCCTAAAAAACTAAGTTCTTGGTTTGTAAAGGTCGTATCAAACGTATTTAGGATACTAATAACACGGTTAGGTTCAAGCGTAAAGCCTTGAGGATACTGAGCAATAAGCTTATTGTAAAGCGCTTGGCCATCAATATGTGAAGGTACTTCAATCGGTGGCATGTTGCCACTTGGACGGGGCTGAGTGGTTTCAAATAAGACCACAAACAAGTTATCCTCGTTACGAATATACGCATTGAGTTGACG
>SKFS01000019.1 GCA_007117885.1 Candidatus Izemoplasma sp. | reverse complement strand
GTCAGTTCGATTTCAAATGGCGTATACCCTCCACTATGTTGACCAAGATTAACCCCGTTTAAGTGGACAACGGTTTCACTCATGACACCCTCAAAATGAATGAAATAGCGCTTTTCTGGATTTTTATTTAGATCAAGGGTTTTGCCATAACTAAAGACATCATGAGTGATGGTTTCATCGAAATAGTCTTTTGGTAGATCGACCGCGTTATGGGGGAGATCCACTGTTTCTTTTGTAAAACCTTGATGATCATTCGTTTCGTATCGTTTAAACTGCCAATTAAAGTTCAGGGCCGTCTTTTGCATAAGTGTCACGCTCCTTTAATGCATTGACAATTGAGGCATATTCGTCTTCGTTTAAGGTATGTTTTTTGTTAAAGATAAACAAGGAAAGCATCAAGCCAAGAATCGGTAAAATAAACATCATTATGCGCATCCCTACTAAAGTTGAGTCCGCTTGCGGTTGGCGAACATCGCCGATGGCTTCTTGGAAGTTGAAAATAAAGAGTCCCACGCCGATGACACCAAGACTGAGTCCCATTGCGAGTTTGACAATAAAGGTTTGAACACTAAACGCCAACGCTTCACTTCGCTCATGCAACTTGAACTCGCCATATTCTACAGTGTCGGATAAAAGCACGGTTTGAAGTACCATTTGTAAGCCTTGACCGAAAAAGACGAGCGCGCCTAATCCGAACACTAACGGCACGAAATTACCTAAGATAAAGGCGTTTAAGAAAAGCGCAAAAAAGCCGAGCATTTGAAGTCCGATGGACGCGTTAAATATGCGTCTTCGTGTGAGAAACTTACGAAAGAGTGGAAAGGCGAGTGAGCCGATCACTTGTAAAATGCCGCCTAAAGCGATAAAGACGAAGAATAGATCTTCATTGCCGATATCGTAGGTAATAAAGTAAATTGCCATACCGCTCGTAATATATAAGACAAAGTTGGCAATTAATACAACGACCATTACGACAGATAGTTGGTCGTTTTTACGAATCAGTTCGAACATCCGCTTAAGCGAAATCTTGTTTTCTGTTTTCGGAACGACTTTTTCTTTAACTTTAAATACGAGTAAAAGTTCACTGAGGAAAAAGACAATCGAGACGCCAATACTCAAGTAAAACAGTCCTTGGATTTGGGCCGTCGTTGTCTCACCGCCACCGAGAAACTTTGCGATGTCTAAAAATCCTGCGGCGATAATAAAATACCCAATCGATGTAAATAGACGGGTTAGTACTGTAATCGATTCACGTTCTTTTTGGGATTGCGATAAGGCTGGAATCATCGACCAAAATGGGATGTCCATCAAGGTATAACTCATTCCCCATAAGGTGTAAAAGAAAGTGATATAAATAAACATTTGAAGTGAATTAGGTAAAAACGGTGGATTGAGAAAGACCAGTACTAAGATGATAGCATTGAGTGTTGTACCGATTAAAATCCAGGGTCTGAACTTACCCATTCGGGTATGGGTGTTACTAACAATCCCCCCCATGATTGGGTCGTTAATCGCATCCCAAACGCGAACGGCCATCATCATAATTCCGATAAAAAGTGGGCTGATGCCGATGAGATCGATAAAGTAAAATGACATAATTGTGCTCATGGCGAACATGGCATCTTTACCGAGTCCTCCGAAAGCGAAAATAAGTTTATTGCTCAGTTTGGTTTGTTCCATAGTGTACCTCTTTCAAATAATATAGTCTACTACTAAAATCTAACATCAACCTTTGTGATGGATGATAGCCTGTGCCAGTGAAACGATACGGTAAACGAAGTCCTTTTGCCATAAGAGTTTGACCATTCTCTTCACGGGTAATGTGTTCGATATCGAGTTGGATAGTGTTGCTTAGAATATTAAATAACGTCCCGTGCGGTTTGAGTTTGACAGGGAGGGCGTGTTTGATTAATCCTAAGAAGCGTTTTAAGCTTTCTTTTTGTGGTCGTTGTTGAATACGGTAGGTTTTCGTTTCACTTAATCCTTTTAGGTGAATCGGTTGCGGCGATGGATTAGGGCTGAGTAATCCTTGATAAATACCTAACATCGCTTCACTTTGATCGGCGCTAACGACGAGAAAGCGTACGTCGTTATCGTCAATGGATAAATCGTAGAATTGTCCATATTGGTAAAGTTTTCGGTGGGTCTTATAGTAGTTAATTTGGTTTTTTATGGCTTTTTTATCGAGTCTGCTTAAACTTCGAGGATCAAGTTCATACCCTAAAACTCCAAAACTGGCAACATTGAAACGATGATCCATTGAATGACTGCGTATGGTTTGGTGAGCGACCGTATCATTAACATGATTAGAAATCGTATGTAGCGGATAGGCTAGCAGTGTGCCGCGTTGAATTTTAAGTCGTTCGTAAGCATCGGTATTATCACTTGTCCAGGCTTGAGGCATATAGTAATGCATGCCTAAATCAAAGCGATTGCCACCACTCGCACAGGATTCAAAGATGACGTTTGGAAAGCGCTCTTTTAGTTTGCTAAGTAGTTGGTAGAGCCCTAAAATATAGCGATGCATTTGTTTGCCTTGTTCGTGAGCTGGAAGATGGCTAGAAAATAAATCACTGATATTGCGGTTCATATCCCATTTCACATAATCGACGTCAGTTTCTTCAAAGATGTGACTCAATTGGTCAAATAGGTAGTCAACCACTGCAGCTTGACTTAAGTCAAGCGTGAGTTGGTGTCGTCCTAAAGCGGGCTTAGAGTGTGGATGATGGATGGCCCATTCGGGATGATTACGATAGAGTTCACTACGCGGGTTGACCATTTCTGGTTCGACCCATAAACCAAACTTTAAGCCGGTTTTTTTAAGCGCGGATGCAAACGGTTTTAAGCCCTTTTTGAATTTCTTTTTGTGCGGTGTCCAGTCGCCGAGCGATGTATGATCATCGTCACGTTCACCAAACCAGCCATCGTCCAAAACAAAGCATTCAATCCCTAGCTTTTTCGCACTTTTGGCGATGGCTTTAAGCTTTTTTTCGGTGAAATCAAAGTAGGTTGCTTCCCAGTTATTTAAAACGATAGGGCGCTCTTTTTTATCTTTCGCAAGGCGTGTACTAATGAGTTGATGCATTTTCTCTTGCATCCCTGAAAGACCTTTATTGGAATAAACACTTATAACTTCTGGGGTTGTAAAGCGTTCATTCGCGGCGAGCTTCCAACGGAAATCAAAGCTATTGATGCCATAGTTCACTCTTAGAAGCTGATACGAGGACACTTCGATATTGGCTTCAAAATTCCCTGAGTAAATGAGATTGAAACCGTAAACGTCACCGGCTTCTTTCGTAGCTTCAATATGCTTTAAAGCAAAGAAAGGGTTGGTGGTGTTTGAAGAGGTTCCGCGTTTGCTGTCGAGTTTGATGATGCCTGGATAGAGATCACGAGTGGTGATGTGGCGTTCACGCAACCAATCACCATGTAAGCTAACAAGTTGGTAACGTGATTCGATAAAATCATAGTTAGCGCTGAGAACTTTATCTAAATAAAGCGTATCGTTTTCGCCGTTTATGACGTCTAAATTGCGAATCAAACTGTCGCTTTTTTCATCGACAGTATAGTAGAGAACAAGCGTGATGCCAAAGGCTTGTTCCTTAAGTGTTACGGCTAAGGTTTCCTCTTTATCGACTTGAGGGATGCCTTCAAAACGGAGGTTTTGAATCATTGAATGGGTCTGATAACGAAAGTCTAGACTTCTAAACCCATCGGGGGTTTCTACATGGAGAGTCGGTTCACGGTAATCACCTTTACCATACGTCGCGATTTCACAAAGTGTGGTGTTTAAATTCAGTTTTGTCTCTTCATCGACGAGCGTTGACGTTCCTTGATCAAGGGCACGTTCTTCAATGAAGTGTTTTGGATCAATCGGTTCTGTGAGCTTTTTTCCGTAATGCAAGTGTTCTAAATGTCCGGTGGGTAAAATTCTAAATAGGTAAGACATGGTTTGTGTCGATAAGTGAAAAACACGGGTTGTTTCATTATACTGAATCATCGGTTTAACCTCTCTTAGCTATCAGTGTTTTAATGAAGGTGTCAAAGGCGTCTTGTCCGGCTTTAGTTTGTTTGAAAACACCGCAGTCTTCAAGACCTTGAATAAAGACTTTTCCAGCTTCTTCTCGAATCATTTGCTCGGTGTTTTTATGACGGATGGTTTTTAAATGCGCTATCCAACTATGATAACGTCGAAGTTCTTCAGTCGGTTCTGTGTTTGTTTTTAGTCCGTTTGCGATGGCCGTGAAATCTGCTTTAAGACGGCCTGGTAAGATGGCGAGTCCCATCACTTCGATTAAGCCAATGTTTTCTTTTTTAATGTGATGTTTATCGCGATGAGGGTGAAAGATGCCTTCAGGATACGTAGCATTCGTACGATTGTTCCGAAGGGCGATATCAAGAATATAAGCGGCACCAGATTTTCGGGCGATAGGTGTGATTGCGTTGTGTTTGTGGGTGGTTTCTGCGACAATCTCAAGTGTTGGATGATCGGTGTTTTCCCAAGTCTTTCTTAAGTGTTCTGCCGCCTCAATAAGGGCCGCTTTATTTTTACTGATGAGTCGCACTGTGCTCAGAGGCCAGTATAAACGTTGATAAATGACTTCATCGCTGATATATTCAGCGAGAACGCGTGCATCTTCAATGGGAAAATGGGCACGCCCCCCTTGATAGTGCTCGTGGTGCAATATTGAGCCCCCTACGATGGGTAATCCTGCGTTTGAGCCCATGAAGTAGTGGGGAAAGAGATCGATAAAATCAAGCAATCGTTTAAACGTGTGTTCTTTCACATCCATGGGGATGTGCTGTTCATGGAGCACGATGGCATGTTCGTTGTAGTAGACATAAGGCGAGTATTGAAAGTAAAAGGGTTCTTCGTTAAGTGTCAAGGCAATCACCCGGTGGTTTGAACGTGGCGGTTGATGGGTGTTACCGTAGTAGCCGACGTACTCTTTGCAAAGAAGGCATTTAGGGTAGTCGTTTGAAGGTTTTTGGTTGGCGATGTCTTTGGGATCTTTTTCTGGTTTACTAAGGTTAATGGTGATCTGGATAGGACCGTAAACGGAAGCCACCGTATACGCTTCGTTTTTAGCGATACGATTGGTTTTTATGTAGTTTGATTTTTGTGACCGCTGATAAAAATCCTCGGTGGCTTTTTTTGGATCGTCGCGATGCAGTTGGTGAAAGCGTCGATTGAGGTCGCTTGGCCGAGGGGTTAAGATGTCCAT